>DAOUHO010000061.1:0-16831 GCA_034428595.1 Chloroflexota bacterium
GCTGCATCGCGCTTGGCGGATTGGCGCCGCCGGCCGAGCTCATCATTGATCGAATGGAACTCGTGCAGCTTCTGTTCGGCTACCAGACCTTCGAAAAGCTGCGGAAGACGGGCAACGCCAATGCGCGCGGCGTTGCCGATGAAGTCCTAACGGCGCTGTTCCCGCGCAATGACGGCTATTGCCCTTGGCCGGATCGCTATTGACGCCGGCGCCTCGACTGCGGTCGAGTCCAGCCTGGCGCGACCTCCGGCTCTGAAACCGTCAAGCGGATCGTGACTGCTAGCGGAACCGCTTGATGAAGCCCGGGAACGTCCCCATCGCCGGCATTTCGAGGTCAAATGCTTGGTAGCCCGCGCGGCGGGAGTGCGGGCGCATCGGGAGAGCGTTCAAACTCGCGACGCAGCAGCCCGTAGCGGACTTCGTCCACAGGCGTGCCCGACGCCGCCGAGTGCTCGCGCAGTGTGCCCTCATAGCGCATACGCAGTTTCCGCAGGACGCGGATTGAGGGCTGGTTGCGTCCGTCGGCCCTGGCCGTGACACGGTGCAGGCCCGGCTCAGCCGCGAAGGCGGACTCGATCACCGCTCTCGCAGCCTCGGTGGCGATCCCGCGGTTTCGATGCGCGCTTGCCACCTCGTAGGCGATCTCAGCCCGCCGGTTGGCGCCATCGATCCGCAGGTCCACACCGCCGACGAGCTGGTCGTCGCACCACACGCCCCAGTGAGGCTCGGTGCGCCAGTCGAGCTGTTCGCGCGCGCCAGCCAGTCCCGCGCCGCCTCCGCCGGGTCGGCTGGCGGCGATGCCGGGGCGTTATCCGAGAACTTCGGATCGGCCATGTAGCTCGACATGGCCTCGACATCGTCCAGCCGGTGAGGTCGAAGGGTGAGCCGCTTGGTGCGAATGGTTCGAGGCACCATGCAGCGTCGGCCGTCAGCCCTCGCGAGCCAACGTCGGCAGCTCGGTGAGGCTCGTTATGCGGGTGACGCCGGCCGGCCCGGGACCCACATCGTGACGGTCGAGCCACACGCCCCTGAGCCCGGCCTGGGAGGCCCCAATCGCGTCCACGTCCAACCGGTCTCCAACGTGCACGCACGCCGACGGCGGCGCTCCCATGGATTCGCAGGCGGCCCTGAAGATATCGGGGTGGGGTTTCGCCACTCCTTCGTCCTCTGAGGCCACGACGGCCGCGAAGCGATCCAAGATGCCGACCCCTTCAAGCTTCTGCCGCTGGTGCACCGACCCTCCGTTGGTGATGACACCGAGGCGAAAGCTGCACAACGCGTCCAGTGTGTCGATGACGTCGGGGAACAGCTCCCAATTCCGTTCATAGGCATCGCGGTAGACGGCAAAGACTTCATCGGCTTCGGCGTCGGACATTGCGCTTGGTGCGATGTCGAACAGGCCCCTAATCCGCTCACGGCGTTGGCCTGCGTAGGAGATTTCCCCCCGCAGGTAGCGATCGAACTGCAGCTCCGTCAAGTCTTCCCAGCGCTGGAGCAGGATCTCATCCGAATCCGTGAGCCGGTCTCTGTACCTGGCGAACAGGCCGAGCGCTCCGGCTCGGGTTGCCGCGTCATGGTCCAGCAGGGTGCCGTCGAGGTCGAAGAACACGGCTTGGATGGGTGTGCCTGGCATGTCACGTCGTGCGGGAGGGCGCTGTCAGTCCGATCGCTTCGCGAAGCATAGCCGCCCGGGTCGCTCGCAAGCGGCTGGCCGGTTAGGGCACGGCGCTCCCAAGCATCGCCAAGCCAGCAGCAACTCGGCAGTACCCGTGGTGGCGCTTCGGCCCGGGCGGCTATGCCAAAATCGTGCTTGGCATGAGGCTCTATGGCGTAGCCCGTGGTGACGATCGGCGGGGCTTCGAGTCCCGATCACAGGTGCGCGGTTCCGCGACCGCCGGAGTTCGCGCATCAAACATTTGGACGAATCGCGAACGGTCTTGCCAGAAACGCATGACGCCCCCCGATCAGAGCTCGCAGCGAGTGATCGGCTGACCAGTGTCAGACCTCACCGCGGCATGGACCGATTCCCTCGGCTACACGCGCCGGGGACTGCGCATCCTGGGGGCGACTCCCTGGTTGTACGTCCAGATCCTGAGCGCCTTCGCGGCGCCGGCGGTTATCGCCGCCTATGTGACGGCGTCAGACCTGCCGGAAGGATTCGGCCGTTCGGCGCTGCTCTACGCGCTCAATGCCATCTCGGCCTCGGCCGCGCCCGTGGTCGTGATGACGGCCGTGGCCGCCGGCTTTCACGGCGTCAACCTGGGATTCATCGGCGCGATGCGCCAAGGGCTCTGGTGGCTGCTCCGTTATCTCTGGACCAACGTGCACACCACGGTCATATTCTGGGTGCCGATTCTCGCCCTGTTGAATCTCTTCGAGTGGCAGCGGAACGAGGCGCCGGTCGAAGGCGGGGCGGGCTTGGCCGTGACGGCCGGCTGGGTGGTGCTGATCGGCGCCGCAGCCCTCTACATCCACTCCCGAACGCTCCTGGCGCCGTTCTTCGCCGTGCACGGCAACCTGCCCGCCACGCTGGCGACCATTGAGTCGTGGCGCATGAGCGGGCGCCGCTTCCCCATCGTGTTCGGTACCTTCATCGTGTCGTCGGCGCCCACGGCGGTGCCGTTGGCGATTGTGCTGACGACGTTGGCGTTCACGCTGAACGAAGCAGACGGGACCCGGGCGGTGTATATGGCCATGCTGCCGTCCCTGGTGTGGGCGACCATAAAGCTGGTGCGGCCGTTCCTCATCACGGCGACCTACGGGATGTATCGGGACCTATGGACCGAGGAACAGCGGCGGCGCGAGGAGCACGGGGCGCCGCCGGTGCCGCTCGCGGCGCGGCCGTTGCTGGCGATTTCACGCTGGGTCCCGCGTCTCTTTGGTCGCGCGGTCGGGCGGCGCATCGAGTGGACGGTGTGATGGCGGCAAAGCCCTTCCGGCCACGGTCTGGCGGTCGCGGCGCTACGGCGCCAGTCGTAGGGTCGGAGCCTGCCAGCGTCTAGCGAGGGAAACCAGATGACAACGCAACCTGCATCCGACTATGTCGCACGTGGATTGACGCGGGCGCTCTCGCTCGATGCCGAGCGGCGCGTCCGCGGCGGCAGCTTCAAGGCCCTGGCCGACGCCATTCGACGCGGCGCCGACCTGCACATCGGCACGGAGTTCCGGCACAACGAGCACGTCGATACGTCGTCCGACAGCCCGGAGATCGTGCGCGAGCTGGCGGAGTTTCGGACGACCTATCTGGTTGAAGACCGCTGGACGGCGGGCATCATGACGCTCAGGCAGCCGGTGAGCCTGCCGGACGCCTTTGGCCCGCGGCCGTCGATGTCGTTCTTCCTCTACAACCAGGACGGCACGCAGGCCATCGCGCGACCGCATCTCGACGGGGCGCCAGGTGCCGGCGCGACCGGCGCGGCGCCGATCGACAGCCACCCCGACATGCCCAAGTACCGGGCGCTGGATAGCTGGGATGCCGATACCAACGCCCCGAGCACCAACTTCATCTACGACTTCGAGCACTTCGACTTCCTGGTGCGGGACAACTGGACGGAGGTCTTGGCGCACGACGCCGAAGGCGCGGTGCTCCATGGCTCGGCAGCCGCACTGGGCGATGTTTGCGCCGCCGGCGGCGAGGTCAAGGCCGCGATACGCGGGCTCTGCGCCGACCTGGCGGCTCCGGAAACCGCCGCGAGCGACCACGAGGTTTTCGTGCAAATCGGCTCGAGCTACTACTACACCGAGCAGCAACTCTTCATCGGCGGCACGCACCCGCTGCCGAGAGTCCGAGCGGCGATTCCGCTGCGGTATGCGACCCGAGCCTGGGACTTCGGCTGGTTGCTACTGCGAACCGATGGCCGCGTGATCCGCCGCCTATGCGATCCCTACACGCTGCGCTTTCACGACAGCGAGTCGCGCCACGCGATCCGCTGGTTCGTGCGGTGAGACTAGCCCGCAGGGGCGGGTTTGAAACCCGCCCTACCCGTGGCGCTCGGGCTGTCGACCGGCTCCGAGGCCGCGGGCGGTTCGCGAACCGCCCCTACACCGCGCCGCCGCTGCGCCTCGCCCTTACGGCCGGCAGGTGAATCCGGCCGCGGTTGATCCGTCACCCGAGCAGTTGAGCGTCACGCCGGTCTTCATTGCCGAGATCGTGATCTCCTGCTGGGGTACCGACGTCTCGCCATCCGTCCCCTCGCCCACCGGCACCGCTTCGATCTTGGCCAGGGTGTCGAAGGACGGTTGGTGGGCCTCCTTGATCTGGCCGAAGAGCGTGAAGTCCGGCGACAGCCGGCCCTGCTCGGTGAGGTCGTCCAGGATGATGAAGAACTGCGAGCCGTTGGAGTTGGGCGTGCCCTTGTTGGCCATCGCCAGCCCGCCGCGGACGTAGGGCCGTTGCGGCGGCTCGATCTCGAAGGTATAGCCCGGGTTCCCCGTGCCCAAACCGGTGGGATCGCCGCCCTGAACCATGAAACCCGGGATCAGGCGATGGAAGGTCACGCCGTCGAAATAGCCCTCGTTGGCCAGGAAGAGGAAGTTGTTGACGGCCAGCGGCGCCTCCTCGGCAAACAGGTTGAAGGTCATTCGTCCCATATTGGTGGTGATGATCACCCACGGCTCGCCCGCGGGAATGTCCATGGCCGGATAGGCGGCATAGGTCTCAGGCCCCTCGGGTTCGCCTTCACCGCATCCCACGGCCACCACAACCAGCAGCAACGCCACCAGTGCCAGTCGCAACACGATTCACGCTCCTTCGCCCGCATCCGCGCCAGGAGCATTGTCGCAGCGCGTTCAAGGCTTTGTCGCACGCGGGGCATGTGGCGGACGGTCAATTCCGCGTGCGGTTCGCGAACTGCCGAATGAGTCTCGGAGGGGCGGGTTTGAGACCCGCCCCCACCCCGCCTCCCTGAGCGCCTGGCGGCTCACGGCTTGCAGGTGAACCCGATCGCTCCCTCGCCGGAGCAGTTGAGCGTCACGCCGGTCTTCATGGCGGAAATGGTGATCTCCTGCTGGGGCGCTGACGACTCGCCGTCAGAGGCCGTGCCGACGGGCACGGCTTCGATCTTGGCCAGGGTGTCGAACGATGCCTGGTGCCCTTCCCTGATCTGGCCAAACAGCGTGAAGTCCGGCGACAGCCGGCCCTGCTCGGTGAGGTCGTCCAGGATGATGAAGAACTGCGAGCCATTGGAGTTGGGCGTGCCCTTGTTGGCCATCGCCAACCCGCCGCGGACGTAGGGGCGCTGCGGCGGCTCGATCTCGAAGGAGTAGCCCGGTCCACCAGTGCCAGTACCGGAGGGATCGCCGCCCTGCACCATGAAACCCGGGATCAGCCGGTGGAACGTCACGCCGTCGAAATAGCCCTCATTCGCCAGGAAGAGGAAGTTGTTGACGGCCAGCGGCGCCTCTTCGGCGAATAGCGTGAAGGTCATGCGCCCCAGGCTGGTGGTGATGATCACCCAGGGCTTGCCCGCGGGAATGTCCATGGCCGGATAGGCGGTGTAGGTCTTGGGACCCTCGGGTTCGCCCTCCCCGCATCCCACCGCCACCACAACCAGCAGCAACGCCACCAGTGCGAGTCGAAACACCTTTCACGCTCCTTCACTCGCTTCCGCGCCGTCCGTATTGTCACAATCCGCTCGGCGCCCTGTCGCGCGTTTGTGCGGCGGTGGTGTGATCGCAGTTCTAAACTGTTCCCTGCGAACTGGGCCGCCACTGACCAAAGGACGCGCCATGACCCAACGCCTCTACCGGAGCCAGGTCGATCGCATGCTCACCGGCGTCGCCGGCGGGATGGCGGAGTATCTGCGCGTGGACCCGGTGATCGTCCGCATGCTCTGGGTTGTGGCCGTATTTCTCTCCAGCGGGGTGGGGCTGCTGGTGTACGTGGCCCTGGCAGTTCTCATGCCGACCGCCCCGTTGCGCGACGATACCGCCACAGCCTCGGATGATGTCGAGGGGCGGTCGACCGAGGGCAGCCAACCGGCCTCCCCGGCTCGATACGTCCCCGCCACCAACCGCGCAGCGCTCGTGGTGGGCTCGGTTTTAATCATCATCGGCGCCGCCGCGCTCATGAGCCAGTTTGGGTGGTTTGACGCCTGGCGACTCTGGCCGCTGATCTTGATCGCGATTGGCGGTTTGTTGATTTTCAACCGGCGGCGCTAGGCCAACGTGGACCAACGCGGGTTTGGCTTCGCCGGAGCGCTGATCCTGGTCGGGATCGTCGGTCTGCTATGGAATTTCGACGTCCTTCCCGACCGCTTCTGGCCCGTTGCCTGGTCGTTGTGGCCGGTTGCGCTGGTGGCCGTGGGCGCCGGTCTGGCGCTCTCACGGGTGCGTGTCTGGCTGGGATCGACGGCGTTTCTGGTCGTTCTGATCGCCGGATTCGGCGCGGCGTGGGGTCTGGCGGCCACCGGCGAGGGGCCGGTCCTCCACCGCGAAACGATCGCCGTGAACCTGCGCGAAGCCTCCGCGGCGCGTCTCGAGGTGAACGTGGGGGCAGGCTCGCTCACGCTCGATGCGGAGGCGCCGCCCGATCTGCTGCTTTCCGGCGAGCTGGAATCGCGCACGGTCGACAGCGCCTACGCAATCACCGAATCACACCAGCCCGGCGGTCGGAGCGTCGTGACGCTCGGGAGTGGGCCAGGTCGGGAATTCTCATTCTGGCCCGGCCAGGACCCGTCCGAGGACTGGACGCTGCATCTCACGCCGGACATTCCCACCGAGATCCGCGTGGAGGCCGGCGCCGCGGAAATCGACCTGAATCTTCGCGACCTCATCCTCCAGCGTCTCGAGATCGAGGGCGGCGCCGCCGACATCGACGTGGTGATGCCTGCCGCCGCCGGAACCACCGAAGCCAGTATTGAGGTCGGCGCGGCCAGCCTGCGGATCACCGTGCCGGAGGGCGTGGCGGCGCGGATCGAAATCGATTCCGGGCTCTCCAGCGTGCAGATTAACGGAGACCGATTTCCGCAAGCGTCCGACGACGTTTACATTTCGCCCGATTTCGAGCGCGCCGCCAATCGCATCGACATCACGATCGACGCCGGCGCCAGTCACGTTGAGATTCGCTGAGGGAGCATCCGCCATGACGAACTTGCCCGAGTCGGAAGTCAAAGCACTGCTGGAAGCCACATCCACGCCCACGCTCACCCACCTGCTCCAGCAGCGCGGCTATCGCAACGTCTATTTCGGCGGGCTGCACCCCGTAGGATCCGAGGCCCGGGCGGTGGGCCGAGCGCGCACGCTGCGCTACACGCCCCACCGACCCGATCTCTATCCCGACGACCTGTCGCGGAATCCGCAGCGCCTGGCCATCGAGTCGATCGAGCCCGGCGAGGTGCTCGTGGCGGAGGCCGGTGGCGAGCTGAGCGCCGGCGTGCTCGGCGACATCCTGCTCACGCGCGTGGCCAAGCGCGGCGGCGCGGCGTTCGTGGTGGATGGAGCGGTACGAGACCCCGACGCGATCGCGGAGCTGGAGATTCCGGTGTTCGTGCGGGGCATTCACGGGGCGGCGCACATGCGCGACCTGGTTCCCATAGGACATGACGTGCCGGTTCGCTGCGCCGGGTGCACCGTCGTTCCGGGTGACTGGATCGTGTGCGATGCGAATGGTGTGGCCGTGGTGCCGCCTGTCGTTGCCGCCGAAGTGGCCGCCGAGGGCGTAGAAATGGATCTCAAGGAGGAGTACGTCCTGGAACGGATCGAAGGAGGAGCCTCCACCGTCGACGTGTATCCGCCCACTGACGACAACATGCAGGGCTTCCCCGCGTGGAAAGCGGCCCGCGGGGACAAGTAGTCCCATTCGACGCTCGGGGATACTGGCTGCTTGTGCAGCCGGTAACGGCAGCGAGTGGGTGGACGCCAGCGCATGACACAACTGTCGATCGTGGGGGTGTGGCGGCTCGTGTCGTACGAGTCGCGACCGGAATCCGGAGCGACTCGACTGCCGTATGGCGAACGGGTCAGCGGATTCCTGATTTATACCCCGGAAGGCTACATGTCGGTGGCGATCATGGGCGCCAATCGGCCAAACCTCGCCTCTGAGGACCGGCTTTCAGGCATGCCCGACGAGTACGCCCGAGCCATGAAGTCCTACGTGTCCTACTGCGGCCGTTACACCGTTCGGCACGATCGGGTGATTCACCACATCGAGCTCAGCCACTTTCCGAATTGGTGCGGCGTCGACCAGGAGCGTTTCTACCAGCTCGAGGGCGACCGCATGCGGATGCGAACCCCGCCGTTCGTGCTCGGCGCCGTCGAGCAGACGGCGCACTTGGTGTGGGAGCGCGTTCGGGCCGGCGAGTAGCGCCACCGGCGGGACGCTCGCGACCGCGGATAACTCGCGCAGGCGCGTACGATGCACTGACGCCTGAGTTGGGGAGTCCTCGGTGAGCTATCCGCGTGCCTTTGCCAAGAGCGAATTCGAGCGCCGCGCCGCCGCGGTTAGCGGGCTCATGCGCGATGCGGGTTTGGACGCGCTCATCGCGTATTCGGTTCGAAATAGCCAAGGCCCCGTGGCCTACCTCGGCGGCTACGAGCCCGACCTGGGTCTGCACGACGTGTCGTATTTCCTGATGATCCCCGGCGGGCGGCCGGACGCCGTCCTGGTGACCAATGGGTTCTGGGACGATCCAGCCTCGCGGACCTGGGTCGACGAGGTGGTGATCTCCTACAAGTTCGAGTCGAGCCTGCCGGAGCTGCTGCCGAGCACGGCATCGCGGATCGGCGTCGCGGGATTCGACTATCTGCCCGCTCCGGTCTATCTGGGCCTGAAGGCGGCTCACCCGCGACGCGAGATCGTGGACGCCACCCGCCTGGTCAAGGAGGTGGCGCAGATCAAGAGCCCGGCCGAGATCGAGGTTATTCGCACCTGCATGTCGATCAACGATTGCGGCGGGCGGGCCTTTCTGGAGGGCGTCCATGAGGGCGCATCCGAGCGATCGCTGCAAGTCGCGGTCGACCAAGCCCTGATGCAGGCGGGAGCGGACGGCCTCTACTACAACCCGCAGATCTACAGCGGAGCGAGCGTGGCGCACGGCATGGGCATGCGAACGGACCGCATCCTCCAGGCGGGCGACCAGGTGCAGGTGGACTGCGGGGCGATGTATCGCGGCTACCGCGGCGACCTCTCGCGGGTGACGACCGTCGGCCGTGCGGCGCCCGAGGTCCGGCGCATCATGGAGGCCACGGCCGAGGTGTACGAGGCCATGCTGGAATCGCTGCGACCGGGAACGTCCGCGGCCGACGTGGCCCGCGCGGGGATTCGAGTGGCGGAAGCCAATGGGCTCGGCGACTGCTTGTATCGCCCGACGCCGGACCATCCGGCAGGAATGCTGGGCCATGGCATCGGCTGCTGGGTGCACGAGCTGCCGGACATTCAACTCGATTCGACCGACGTGATCCAGCCCGGCATGGTGGTGGTGTTCGAGACCATCCTGGGGCGGCCGGGGACCGGCGGGGCGAAGATCGAAGACGCGGTGCTGGTGACCGACGGCGCGCCCGAACGGCTCTCCAACCTTCCGGTGCGCACGTGGCCGATGTGAAATCGGTGGTAGCGTACGCGTCGGCTGCCTCGTGCCGACGTAAGGTCCCCGCATGAAAACCACGGTTGCGATTGCCCACATCCTGCAGGCCGAGGGCATCGAGTTCCTCAGCGCGTACCCAACCACGCCGGTGATCGAGGCGGTGGCCGAAGTCGGCATCCGCCCGGTGATCTGCCGGCAGGAGCGCGTGGGCGTGGACATTGCCGACGGGTTTTCGCGGGTCACCAACGGCAATCCGCCCGGCGTGTTCGCGATGCAGTACGGACCGGGCGCGGAGAATGCATTTTCCGGAATCGCCACGGCGTTCACCGACGCGTCGCCGCTGCTGGTGTTGCCCCTGGGACAGCCGGGGGACCGTGACGGGGTGCCCCCGTTATTCAGCTCGGTGCGCGCCTATGCTCCGATCACGACATCCATCCAGCGCTTGAATTCGCCCGAGGACGTCGGGGATCGGATGCGGCGGGCATTCGCCGCGCTGCGCCTGGGTCCCGGCGGACCCGTGATGGTCGAAATACCGGCCGACGTGGCCGAGGCCGAGGTGGACGATGCCATTCCGGCCAGCTATCGACCGGTGCGACCCGTGGTGGCGGCCCCGAATCCGGACGACATCCGACGCGCCGCACAGGCCCTGCTCGACGCCCGGCATCCGGTGCTGCTCGCTGGACAAGGCGCGCTCTATGCAGGCGCGAGCCGCGAGCTGATCGAACTCGCGGAGCTGCTCGGCGTGCCGGTGGCGACGACCATGGCCGGCAAGAGCGCATTTCCGGAACGACATCCGCTGGCGCTGGGCAGCGTTTCCGGTGTGATGAACGAGGCCGCGCGACACTTCATGCAAGGTGCGGACCTCGTGTGCGGGATCGGCACCAGCTTCACCAAACACATCATGTCGATGCCCATTCCGGCCGGGACGACGATCATTCAGCTGACCAACAACCCGCGCGACATCGCGAAGGACTACGACATCGACGTGGCGGCGGTCGGCGACGCGAAATTGGCGCTGCGTGAGCTCACTGCGGCGTGTCGCGATCTCATGGGTGGGAGCTCGAATGTCGGCGATGGAGCGCCGGCCGGCGAGATCGAGCAGCTTCAGCGCGGCTGGCTGAGCGACTGGACGCCCAAGCTGACCGCGGACTCCAAGCCGATCAATCCGTATCGGGTCATCTGGGAGTTCATGCAGCGGGTGGACCCGGATGAAGCCATCGTGACGCACGACTCGGGGAGCCCGCGCGATCAGATCATGCCGTTCTACCAGTCCGGCGGACCGCGGACCTATCTGGGCTGGGGCAAGTCCCACGGACTGGGCACGGGCCTGGGCCTGAGCCTCGGCGCGAAGCTCGCGGCCCCCGACAAGTTTGTCGTCAACTACATGGGCGACGCGGCGTTTGGGATGACCGGACTCGACATCGAGACGGCCGTGCGCTGCAAGATTCCGATTCTGACCATCGTGCTCAACAACTCGTCGATGGCCATCGAGGCCCGCCATCTGCCGCTCTCGCACGCGAAATACGGCACGCGCGACATCGGCGGCGACTACGCCGACATGGCGGCGGCCATGGGGGCGTGGGCCGAGCGCGTGGGCGAGCCCGACGACGTGGGCCCAGCCCTCGAGCGAGCCAGGCGCGCCACCGAGGACGGCCGCACGGCGCTGCTGGAGTTCATCACCAGCGAGGAGATCACGTTCTCGAACAAGAACGTGATTAGCTGAGCGCCCTTGTATGCCAGTCGTCTCGGCGGCACCACGCGTGTCATTCCCAGACGAAGTGAGGAATCCAAATACGCTGTGCCTTCTCGCCGCTCCTTAGATTCCTCGCGTTGCTCGGAATGACAAATCAAACCGACAGGCGTCGCGTCAACCCCGGCGTTGACTAGTTAGCCACGCGGTTCGATGTCGACGACCAGCAGCGATTCCTCGTTGCCGGCGTTCGCCGCCAGCAGCTCGCCGCCGGGAGCGAAGACGGCGGCCCTGCCGGTGACCCGGTGCGGCCAATCCGGGCGCTCGTCAAAGTTGCCGCGCGGGTCCTTGGCGTCGAGATAGAGCGCAAACACCCCCAGCCGTTCGGCCAGGTCCTCGGCGCGGCGCCTGAGCGTGTCCCGCTGGTTGAAGTCAAGGATCTGATCCCACGACTCCCCGGCGTCCTGGAAATCCTTGATGCAGTCGAAGTGCGGCTCGACGATGACGCGAGCGCCGAGACCCACGAGCGTGTCGTGGATGGCCGGCGACTCGTTGTCGGCGCAGATGGTCACGCCAATATTGAACTGGCCCAGCCGAAACGGCGTCATGTCGTCGCCGCCGCCCCGGTAGAAGTCCATCTCGCTGGTGGTCGGTTGCAGCTTGCGCTGGACGTGCCGCACGCCGTCGCCATCAACGATGACGTAGGCATTGAACGGCTTCGGCGCGAGCCCGCGTTCGGCAATGCCGGCGCCGATAGCCAGCCCACACCGCGCGGCTACGCGCGCCAGCCGATCGGTCGAGGGACCGGGAATCGGCTCGGATCGAGTCTCCAGTTCGGCGGGGTCGGCGTCCGCGTCGTAGGTCACCCAGGGACCGTGCACGGAGAACTCGGGGAAGAGCACTAGGTCGCAGCCGGCGGCGGCCGCCTGCTCGGCGAATGCCTCGATCTTCTCCAGATTCGCGTCCTTCTGCCCCCGCAGCGAGCACAGGGTGACCATGCCAATCCGCATCAACGCCCCGGTCGCGGCTCTCCCGAAATCCACTAAGCCTCACACAGGCGGAGATCCCACGCGTGCCGGGAATGCCGCCCACCGCTCGCACGCCGGCGAGCGATGTGCATAGATTCCTCAGCGACAGTGGCTATGCTTACAGTCGTACCGGCCGAAGTGCGGCGACTCTGAGGCTGGGCGTGTATGGCTGAGTTCCATGCCACCCACGCGAGCGGTGCTGGATGGGCACTGAGGCAGATCGTCAGATCCGTCCGGCGGTTTCGAGACGACGAATGGTCCGCGCATCGCGGCGGGGACCCGCGACCAGCAGGGAAAATCCCGCCGCACGTCGCATAGTGGTTTCTTGGCCGGGGCGAAATGCCCCTGCCGTTTCATGGACGGAGCATGTCAAATGGCCCGCTTGGCGATCTTCATCGATGGCGCCTACCTGGAGTCGGTGCTCAAGTACGAATTCGGCGGCGTTCGGATCGATCTGACGAAGCTTGTCGATGAGATCCAGAACCACATCGAGGACAACAGCCCGGAGCCCGTCGAAGTCCTGCGGACGTACTACTACAACTGCCGCCCGTATCAAAGCGACCCCCCAACGCCGGAGGAGATGGACCGCTACTCGAACTCCCGGCGCTTCGAGGACGCGCTGCGGTATCTCCCCCGCTTCGAAGTGCGGCTGGGTTATCTCCGCAAGAGCGGCATCGACGAGTGGGGGAACCCGGTGTTCGAGCAGAAGCAAGTCGACCTGCTGCTGGGCATTGACATGGCGCTGCTCGCCAGCAAGCAGCAGGTGCAACACGTGGCGCTCGTCGCCGGCGACGGGGATCTCAATCCCGCGGTGCAGGTCCTCAAGAGCGAAGGCGCCATTGCGTGGCTGATCCATGGGCCACGTCAGGGCAGCGACGGACGCCCGATGTACTCGTCCAATCTCTTCAAGGCCGCCGACGAGCGGTTTGAGCTGGATGAAGAGCTGATCGACCGCCTGCGGATGTAGGACTTGCCCGGTATTGGGGCACTCCTGTCCGATGCGGGTAACTCAGTCCGGGCGGCTTTTGACGGACGCACGGCGCGCGCACGTTGCGCTAGATACGCAGCGTGCGTCCCATGAAACGTTCGTGCGTTGAGCGGCGGCCCTAGGCGCCGACCGCGCGCTGCCGTGTGAGGCCGCGCTGGGCGAGCACGGTGACCAGCACCAGGGCGCCGGCCAGCGCGGCGACGCCGACCCAGTTCATGCCGCCCGCGCTGAATACCACCCCTGTCGCCAGGCTGCCGGTGGCCGCGGCCACGGCGGCAAGCGCGTCCCCGGCGCCCTGGGTTCGGCCACGCTCGCGCGGCGACAGGCCGTCGATCAGCAGGGCCGAGCCGGCGACGAAGCACATGTTCCAGCCGTAGCCAACCAGGAACATGGCCAGCAGCATCACGCCAAGGTCGGCCGAGAATGGCGTCAGGACGCTGGCGGCGACCAGTTGCGCCGCGCCAAGCACGATCACCGGCATGCGTCCGTAGCGGTCAACCAGGCGACCGGTGAGCGCCGCCAGCCCAAACATGCCCACGGTGTGGACGGCCACGGCAATGGAGATGGTGGTCGGCACGTGGCCGTGATCGTGCAGGTGCACGGGCGCAATGGTCATCACCATCACCATCACGAGCTGCCCAATCAGCATGGCAAGCACCGCCACCCGAACGTTGACGGCGCGAAAGATCTCGCGCAACGGACGCCTATCCGGGTCCAGGCCGCCGCCGGCCACGACCGGGGCCAACGGCGACGCGATGGCCATGTCCCGTGGATCGGGACGCACGAACGTCTGGATCAAGGTCACGGACACCCCGACCAGCACGGCGGCGGCCAGCCACGGCCCGGCGAATGACTCGATTCCAGCTCCCTCGGCGAGCTTCGTGGACACCTCCACGATCAGCGGGCCGGCAATGGCCCCGATGGTGCCGGCAAAGACCATGCGTCCGATGATGCGTCCCCGGCGCTGCGCCGGATGCACCTCGGCGGCGACGTAGCGCGACTGGTCGCTGGCCGTCCGCGACATGCCAAAGATCGCCGCACCCGCGACCAGCCCCGCGTAAGACTCGCCCATGATGGCGAGGGCTCCAACCACCGAACCGACCACGCCCGTGAGGTAGCCGAGCGCGAGCGCGGGCCGACGTCCGGCGGCGTCCATGAGCCACCCGATTGGATAGGCGGCCAGCGCCCGCCCGAATAGCATGGCGGCGCCCGGAATGCCCGCGTAGGCGGGGTTGCCGCCCAGGATCGCCGCGCTGATGGACAGCACCGTAAAGCTGGCTCCTCCGGCGGCTGAAAACGCGGCCTGCGAGGCGAACAGCGTCGCCGTGATGCGCTGGGGCGCGGTCAGCGGCGGAATGATGGACGTAAGCCTGTCTCCGGTGGGCGTGCGGGCATTTTAGGCGGGCGCGACGCGGGCTATCGTGGACCCACACACGGGGCCAAAAGGAGCGGGTACCGATGGGCACAATCGAGGGCAAATCAGTCGTGGTGACGGGCGGCGCTCAGGGCATCGGCGGCGGCGTCAGCCAGGGATTCGCGCGGGCCGGCGCGTCGGTCACGGTGGTGGACATCGACGAAGCCGCGGCCGCAGCGCTCACCGGCAGCCTGGGGGACGAAGGTTGCACGGCGCAGTACGCGATTGCCGACGTGAGCAGCCATGCGGACGCCAGGCGGGCCATCGAGCAGGCCGTTTCGGCTTTCGGCGGCGTGGACGTGCTGGTGAACAACGCGGGCATTCAGCCGATGGGGTCTTATGTAAAGCTCGACGCCGAAACCGAGGAGGGCTGGGACCGGATCATCGGGGTCAATCTCAAGGCTTGCTTCCTGATGTCGAAATACGCCATTCCCGCGATGCGCGAGCGCGGCGGCGGCGTCGTCATCAACATCGCCAGCGTGCAGGGGCTGCAATCGCAACCAATGGTGCCGGCCTACGCGGCATCGAAGGGCGGGGTGCTGTCCCTGACGCGCAACATGGCGCTGGATTATGCGCGGGAGAACATCCGGGTGGTGGCCATCAACCCGGGCTCGATCGATACGCCCATGCTGCGCACCCAAGCTCGCGCTGCGGGCGACGAAGACACCATGGTGGAAACCTGGGGACGCACACACCCAATTCCGCGCATCGGTCAGCCCGCCGACATCGCCAATGCGGCCATGTTTCTCGCCAGCGACCAGGCCAGCTTCATCACCGGCGAATACCTGTGCGTCGACGGCGGGTACATGGCCCAAGGCGCCTGGGCCGGGAACTACGACGAGTGACCGTGATCGTTCGAGCCCCGCCTGCGTGAAACTCCTACAGCACTCGGTCAAGTTCAGACTGACCCGAGAGGTTCGGCAGCTCCACGCTGGGTGGAACCTGGATTCCGGCGTTCGCCGGAATGACGGAAGGGCTTGCTACGGCGGCAGCGTCTGGAGGAAGTTGACCAGGTTCCAGATGTCGAACACGGTCAACGTCTCGCGAAACGCCGGCATGGCCGTGTCGGCGATGCCCTCTTCGATGAAGGCGTAGAGCTCGCCGTCGGGGTGCAGCGGCACGTGAATGGTCAGGTCTAGCGGCGGCGGATCGAGTCCAGCCGCCAGCGGTCCGTCGCCCAGTCCGCCGGGTCCGTGGCAGCTGACGCAATGGGCTTCGAAGTGCAGGCGTCCGGCATCGACGGATTTCTGGTCGGGCGGTACAGGGTTCACGGCACTCAAGGAGCTGGGAGCGAACTCGGGTGTGGTGACCAGCAGCGCAAGCCCAACGGCGCCGGCGCCGAAGCCGGCGGCCGTCGCGCCCCGTCGCGCCCAGTCCGCCCACGGCATCGGCTGCAGCATGCCGAAGGCCAGCAGGAGACCCAGACCGGCGAGCGCAATGGCCCACACGCGGCGCACGTCGTCGGCCGACGGCAGTGGCGCACCTCCAGCCGCTGAGCCGCCCGGCGTCACGTCGAACCGGAAGGGCGCGCGCGCATCGAACTCGCCGGGGCGCCGGACGATGACGAGCGCCTGCCAGCGCCCGACGAGGCCGATGAAGTCGCCCGCCACGACGTAACGCCCATCAGCGTCCGGATTCGGACGCAGATCGCGCTGCCCGATGTCCGAGTCCAGAAACTTAAACTGCAGCTCGACGTCGGCGTCGACCACGGGCCGTCCCCGATCCTGAAGCGTCAGGGTGGCGGTGTTGTCGCCCGGGGTTCCCGGCTGAATGCTCAGCGACACTTCGAGGTTGTCGACGCGCGTCTCGAGATTGACGCCCCGCGCATCGCCCAACGCGACCTGGCGTGCGGGCTCGAGGCTAGTCAGCAGGCCGACCACCGCAACGACGCCGACGCCAAGCAGCACCTCGGCGGCGACCAGGCGCGGCGCCCAGCGGCCGGCAGCCGTGGGCCGCAGATCGCTCAGGCGACGCCGCGTCCAGAGCAGGTTGACGGCGCCGAGGCCAATCAGGGGCGCCACCAGCGCGAGCTTGGCCACCAGCGCCCGTCCGTAGTCGGTTTGCCCCAAGCGCGGCAGCTCGACGACTTGAATCCAGGTGGCAAAGGCACCGGTGATGACGAGAGCGCCGACCGAGATCGTGGCAATGGTCGAAAACCGCGCCAGCAGCGCCGCCAGGAGGCGGCGGCGC
>DAOUHO010000062.1:0-19140 GCA_034428595.1 Chloroflexota bacterium
CGTGGTCCATTGCACCCGCCACCGTCAGCGCGCCCGTGCTTGAATCGATGGCGAAGGTCCCAGCCGCGTTGCCCGCCGTGATCGAATAGCTCACCGGGTCGTCGCCGGTACCCGTCGCCGTCACCGTCCCCACCGCCGCGCCTGCGGCCGCGTCTTCCGCCACGCTGAAGGCATAGCTCGCCGCGCCGAACGTCGGCGCCGGGCCGCAGCCGGGGTGCGTGGTGACGTCCGACAGCGCCGTGGCGCTGTGGTGCAGCCGCAGCATCAGCTGATCGCCCGCCGCCCAGGGCGCGGCGCAAGACCGCCAGCGCCAGGCCTGCCCCCCGGCGTCGGTGGCCGCGGTGGTCGCCTCGGCAAGCGAAAGCCGCAGGGCCACGGACCCGTCCAGCGCGATGAAATCGAGATAGTGATCCGCCAGCGCCACGGCCGCCGACAGCTCGAAGTGGAGCTGATTGGCTTCCCAGATCAGCCGCTGGAGGCTGACCGCGGTCTCGCCGACGCTGAACGCCGCGGGCTCGAGCGCGCCGTTGGCGTCGTCCGCGCCGACGCCATCGCCAATGGCGACCGGGTCGAAAAACGCCTCGTGCACCGTGCCCGCCGGCGCCGTGACCTGGACTGTGAAGTCAGTGTAGTAGTCATCGACAAAATTGCACGGAATGTCTAGATAGTGTTGCGTGTAGTAATGCACCTCGTAGGCGCCGGCGGGCAGAGGGCGGGCGGTGGCCAGCGTATAGGCGTAGCCGTTGCTGGACTGGTCGTTGTCATCAATGATCGGGGCCTGGAACAGATCCTTGTCGGGGCCCCTGAGCAAAAAGCGGCTATATTGCGGCTCCGACGCCTGCTTTGTAACCCTATATAACTCGCTACCGGCCGCGGCCCCGGCGACCAGCGGGACTTCAACCTGATCCGGCGAGATTTGAGTTGCGCGCTTCATCCGTTCATACAGAATCCTGCCGCGGATACAGCGCTCATAGCCCGCGGTGCCTGCCCCGGCCTGCAGTTCGGTGGTTAGCGCCGCGACCTTGGCGCGCAGGTCCGTCAAGGACACCACCGGCGGCGGCGACGCGGCCCCGTCGGTGATGAAAACCGAGTCAGACGTCCCGGTGGAACCAGCCGCCCCGCCGGCGTCCCGCGCCGGCAGCCAGGCCCGGCTCAGCGTATTCACGCTGTAGTCCCACGGCGATTGGCTGGGATTCGATATCGTGAAGGTTAGACTGGACCCCGACGCTCCCGCCGCGCCGCCGGCCGCCCACTGCGGGGATAGAAAAAGCACGCCCTGGCGGTCATCCCAGGTGGTGACGCGCCCCGCTACGGCGCCTTCGGCCGCCGCGCGCGCCGCCGTTTCGGTCGCGTAAGCGCGGTCACCGCGCACCGACACCACCAGCGTGGTCGGCCCGCTGCCCTTCAGGTATTCGTGCGCCGTGAACCACAACTCCTGCACCGCGTGGTGGCCGCCCTCCGCCGCTGCGGCGGTTGAAGCCGTCGCCGATTGCAGCGAGGCGCGCACGATGACCGTCGAGCGATAGATCTGCTCCTCCAAGGACGGCGAGACATACCAGGTGACGTTCGGGTACACGCTTACTTCCGAGACGGTCTCGGTGGTGGCCGTCGGCCCGCACGCGCCCAGCATGATCGCCGCGGCCAGCGCCAGGAGGCGCCACGCGTTCAGCCGACTACTGTGGCGATGATCGCGCGTTGTCATCAGGCCTCCTCCACTGTCTGACTAGTGCTTGGTGTGCTGGGTATAGATGGCCCGCGCCCCGCGCTTGTCGGTTGGGGAGAGGCCGCAGCGGTCGGTTGCGGTCGTGGAGGAGCACGGCGCGAGCTCACGGGCCGCCCCGGCCATGATGTCGGCGCCTTCGACTCGCTCCCGCAGGTACACGCTGTGCTCTAAGCCGATCGCGTGCCCAAACTCATGCATCAAGACCGCGGGCAGATATTGGCGGCGATGCACGTCATCCAGCCATTCCTGATAATTGCCAGTCCACGTTCGCGGGTCGTCTCGTGACCCCAGTGCGGCCGCTCTTCGAGCTTGAGGAACCGTACCCCGCTGAGATGCGGATAGGTGCCCTTCACGTCGATGCAGGCAATGCTGCCTCCGCAGTGGCGGTCGATATGCCCCTCGTTCCAGTACCCGACGATTAACACGTCCGCGTCGGCGGCGCTGGTGGCTTGGGTGATGGCAACGTCGACGCCGCCCACGTCGGTCCAGGCTTTGGCCGACTGGGTGTAGTTGTCCAGTTCGGTCAGGGCAGCATTCGGTTCATCGCCAGCGTTGTTCGGGAGGAACATGCCATCGCGTCCCACTTTGGTGATGTCGCTGCCATTGGTGCCGCGGACGTAGTAGGACACCGTGTGGTCGGCCTCATGCCACGCCCGCCGAATGGTCACCTGGCCGGACCGACCAGAGTCTGACGTCGGCGCCCTGATCGCCGAGGCGGCCCCGTATCTCGACCGTGACCGCGGCGCCTGAGCCCAGGCCGCAGCGCGCGAGGTGGAAGCTCTCCTTCGCGTTGTCGTTCCAGCGCATCCAGGATGTCGTCAGGAGGGCTTGATCCGTTGGCGCCGGAGCGATGGTGCACTCCCGACCCAGCAGAAACCCCGTGCTCCGCGGCAGCCGCATTTGGAATTGATAGTCGTCCGCTCGGCTTAGCGCATCGCGCAGGGTGACGTCCGCGTACTCCAGCACGCCCCAGGTCGTGGTCCCCAACCGCCGTTCGCCGACCATCACGGCAACATCGAACACCGTGATGAAGAACGACAGTTGTGCCGTTTCTTGGTCCCGGTCCCTCGCGGTATAGGTGTAGCTCACGGTATGCGCGGCACTGGTCGGCGTGCCGCTGATCGTGCGCGTGTTCGCGTTGAAGGTGAGCCCGTTCGCCAGCGGCGGCGCGACGGTGTAAACGAGATCGCCGTCGCCGCCACTGACTTTGGGTAGCTCCAACGTGGTGATGGGCTGCCCCGCGTGATAGAGCTGATGCGCGATGACCGTGGTTCCAAAACTGGGGACGCTGTTGGGCACCATCTTCGTCGCTTGCGCGGACCAATCCGAGCAGTCGGTGGCGTCGCTGCTCCCATTGCAAGCGCGGACCCGTATCCCATACGTGATGCCCGGCTTCAGGTTGTCATAGGTGTATTTCCGGACGCTCGCCCCTACCGCCGCGGCCTCGCGCAGCGCCGGCCAACTGCCCGGAACCTCTCGCCGCATCACCTGGAACCGGGTCAGCGATCGTCCACCCGTGTTGGCGGCCGCGCTCCAGTTGACCGTGAGGGACGTGCTCCCCGCGGCGGGTTCGTCGATGCTGATCGTATGCGGCTTGTCCGGGCGCCCCGGGCTTGGCGTCGGGGTCGGCACCGGTGTGGGCGTGGGCGGTGGCGGTGGCGCCGGCGTCGGCAACGTTGTCACCTCGACCACCGGCACGGTCCAAATCCCGCAACTGTCCGGTCCGTTGCAGGCGTGGATGCGCCACCGGTAGGTCGTATTGGGCTCCAGCCCCGGATACGGATGGCTCCGCGCGTTCGGTCCCTTCACTAACGCGCTGCTATACGGCGGCTGCGTCGTCCCGTCCCGCCAGAACAGCAGCCCGTAGCCCGTCAGCGGCGTCCCGCCGTCGCTCGGCTTCTTCCATCTCGCGCGCGCCGAGTTGGACGTGATGTCGCTGAAGTAGGTATCCGGCACGCTTCCAGGCGTGCCCGCCTTCGGCACCGCTCCCGCCGCCGGCGTCCGCACCGCCGCTCCCGCGGCCCCAATCGCTCCCGCAGGCACGGCCTCCACGCTCAGGGTCCGGCTGATGGACGCCTCGGGGCTGCTGGCCCCCGTGCGCCGCACCTCCGCCGTCACCGTCGCCTCACCCACGGCGCAGGCGTACACCAGGAAGGGAAGCTCCGTCGTCGCCACCCCCGTCACCGTCGCCGTCGCGGTCTGCGAGGCCGGGCCGCACCCGCCGATCCCCACGCGGGCGCTGTCGCTCGACACGACGACCTGGTACTCCTCGGTCGCCGTCAGATGGGACAGCTCTACCAAGAAGCGGTCGACGGTCAGGTGCGTGGGATAGTTGCTCAGGTCGCCGAGGCTGATCCCGACGCCATCGCTCTCCGCCTCCTGCGCCTCACCGACGATGACCGCGACGCTCAGCAGCCCCAGCGCCGCCAGCAAGGCGCCGGTCACCCGCAGCATCCGCCCGTGGCGCCGGACCCCGCGGCCGACCAGACGCAGCCACCGCGCCTGGCGGCGGCCGGCGGCTCGCCATCGGGAACATGACCTGAACAATTCTATATTCAACAATCAATTCATAAAGATATTTCCATCTCCAACCTACGACCATCATTGCAGATGTCAAATCATGCGTAGTCGGCAGGTCACGCTACGCCCGCACAGCTCGCAGTGCCTGGTGACTATTTCACGACCCCGTGAGCGGGGCGTCAGCCGGAGTCGCCGTCGGGCCCAAGGTACGCGACAGCCTCGATTTGGTTCGAGGCGCCGCTTTTGCAGAGGCGTCCCGTCGGTGCGGTTAGGCCGGGCGTCCGCGGGCGGCCGGCGGCGCGAAGGCCGCGCCGGGTTGCCGCCGCGGCGCCACGCCCGCGCGCAAGAAGGCCAGCACGTCGCCGTCGAGCTGGACCCTCGCGCGCGTTCCCGGCGGGGGCAAGAAAGTCGGCCCCGCGCGGCACTCTACGAGCAATCCGGAGTCAAAGCGCACCCGCACCAACTGGTCGTGCCCAAAGAACCGGCGCGATTCGATCACGCCCTGGCCGCTGGGATCTTCGGAGATCTGCAGCGCCTCCGGTCGCACGTAGAGGTCGACCGTTCCGATCATGGGATCGGGAATCGTCACCGTGCCCAGGTCGCACACCACCGCGCGACCGATGCCCGCGGCCTCGATCACGTTGAACTGGCCGATGAAGTCGGCGACGGCTCGACCGACGGGCTGGCGATAAATCTCGTGCGGCGGCGCGACCTGCAGCACGCGGCCGTCAATCATCACGGCCACCTGGTCCGCCAGGCTCAGGGCCTCCTCTTGATCGTGGGTCACGAACACGGCCGTCGTGCCGGACTCACGCAGCACGCGACGCACGTCATTCCGCAAGTCATTGCGCAGCGCCGCGTCGAGGTTCGAGAACGGCTCGTCCAGCAACACCACGCGCGGGTTGGGCGCCAGCGCGCGGGCCAAGGCCACGCGCTGCTGCTGGCCGCCGGACAACTCGTGCGGCATGCGTGACGCCAGCGCGGAGAGGCCCACCAGCTCGAGCGTCTCGGCAACCCTCACCGCGCGCCCGTTTCGCCGCGACAGGCCGAATCCCACGTTGGCCCGCACGTCGAGGTGCGGAAACAGCGCATAGTCCTGAAACACCAGGCCAACGCGCCGCCGCTCCGGCGCCACGCTCACGTCAGGTCCCTGAACGACCGAGCCGCCCAGCACGATCGACCCGGCGTCCGGTTGATCCAGGCCCGCGATGAGGCGCAGCGTCGTCGTCTTGCCGCACCCACTCGGTCCCAGCAGCGCCAGGATGGATCCGGCGGTGACGTGGAAGGACGCGTCGTCGACGGCGGTGGCGCCGCCAAAGCTCTTGCTCAGGCCCTCGCAGTGCAGTGCGATCGGCGGCGCTTCGGGCGTCATCCGCGCATCCTAACGCGCAAGCCTTGGCTAATGCCGAATCTTAGCTAAGGCGAACCGCGGCTTTTCTAGACGTGCGGCACCAAGGCGCCGCGCGTGATCCGTCCGGAGTCCTGCTGCGCGAACGCCTCGTTGATATCGGCCAGCGGGAAGTGATGCGACAGCACCCGATCGAATGGCAAGCGCGACACGTTGTCCTTCAGGAAATCCAGGGCATGCCGCAGGTCCTGCGACGTGTAGTGCGCCACGCCGATGATCGAAATGCTGCGGAAGACGATCCACGAGGGATCGAACTCGGTATGCCAGCCGACGTTGATGTTGCCGATCTCCAGGTAGCGCCCACCCGGCGCGGTCATCTGCAGCCCCTCGGAAACCACTCCCGGATGCCCCACGAGCTCCAATGTCACGTCGGCGCCCAGCCCATCGGTGAGCTCGCGCACGCGGTCCACGCGCTGCTCCGGCGTCTCGAACTCGCGCAGGTCCACGATTTCGTCCGCGCCGAAGGATCGGATCAGATCGATGCGCTCATCCACGCCGTCGATGGCAATGACCTTGGAGGCCCCGTGCGCCTTGGCGACCGCGGCGGCATAGACGCCGAGCCCGCCAGCGCCCTGGATGGCCACCGTCTCATTGAAGGAGAGGCCCGCGCGGCGCAGACCTGAGATTACCTGTACCAGCGCGCAGTTGAGTCCGGCCACCATGTCGTCGGTGAGGTGGTCCGGCACCTTGTACATCGTGTGATTCGGGTGCAGGTAGTAGTACTGTGCAAACGTGCCCCGGAAGTGCGGCCACTCCTCCAGCCCACCCAGGCGATCATGCTGACGCGTGGGACAGGCATAGGTATGACCCTTGAGGCAGGTGGGACATTGCAGGTCGGGATAGAGGTATGAGAAGAGAACCCGGTCACCTTCCTCGAGCGGCTCGCCCAAGGTGTCGGTGGTCACGCCCTCGCCCAGCCGGTAGATCTCGCCGGTGCCTTCGTGCCCCAGCGCCGCCGGCATTGGACGTCCCATCTTGACCATGTCCATCTCGCCGCGCCAGTAGTGCATGTCCGAGCCGCACACGTTCGCAAGGCTCATCTTGACCACGGCCGCGCCCGGCTGTGGGTCCGGGATTGGAAACTCGCGCAGTTCGAAGGGCTTGCGCGAACCCAAGAACGCGGCGGCCACGCCTTTCTCGGCCATTGCCCTCACTCCTCCCGATCGCGACGCTCCACGATGCGCGGGCATTAGCCTATCCCATTGCCTGACCGCAGCATGACGGCAGAAGCGCGATGACCACCGACGCCTGGATCCTCATTGGCGTGCTGGGCGGCGCCCTGGTGCTCTTCGCCAGCGAACGTGTGCGCCCCGACCTGGTCGGCGTGCTGGCGTTGCTGGCGGTGGCCTTCGCCGGCCTCGTCACGCCGGATCGGGTGTTCAGCGGGTTCGGCAGCCCCGCGGTGATCACGGTGGCGGGAATGTTCGTCTTGAGCGCGGGTCTCGTCGAGGCCCGGGTCCCGGCCGCGATTGCCGCCGCCATTGCCCGCCTCGGCGGCGGCCTGCGGCTGCGCATGGCGCTGCTGGTGCTGATCGTGGGCGTGATGTCGGCCGTGATGAACAACATCGCTGCCACCGTCATCCTGATTCCCGCGGCCACCACCCTCGCGCTCGGCGCCAAGACCATGCCCTCCAAGCTGCTCATCCCGGTGTCGTTCGGATCCCTGCTCGGCGGCTTGGTCACGCTGATCGGCACGCCGCCCAACCTGCTTGTCAGCGACGCGCTCGCGCGGGCCGGCGAGACGCCGTTCGGCATGTTCGACTACGCGCCGACCGGCCTGGCCGTCATGGCGGTCGGGCTGCTCTACCTCCTGCTTGCCGGGCCGCGGCTTATCCCCGCGCGCGAGGGCGCCGACATCGATCGAGAAATCCAACAGCGACGAGACTTCATGGTCGAGCTCGAGGTGCCGGGCGATTCGGATCTCGCCGGGCGCACCCTGTCGCAACTCCGGTGGCGACCTCGCTTCAGTATCGCCGTGGTCGAGATCACCCATCTCGGGGTCCGCAATCGATTCCCGGGACCGTCGGACGCCATTTATGCCGGCGATCGGCTGATCGTGGAGGGGGAGCTCGAAGCCGTGACCCGGTTTGCCCAATCCGAGCGCCTTCGTTTTGCGGGTGAAAAAACCGGAACCTCCGCCGCCGACGCGAGCGATGGAACGGCTGTGATCGAGCTCGTCGCCGGACCGGGCTTTAGATTCGCGCACCAAACGGTCGTGCAGATGAACTTCCGACGGCGCTACGGCGGCGTGGTGCTCGGCATTTGGCGCCAGGGCCAGCGATTGGGACGACCCATCCGCGACGTGCAAATCCGGCCGGGCGACGTGCTGGTCGTTCGGGTGCCCATCGATCGCGTTGACACCTTCGCCCGCTCGCCCGAGTTCATCCTGATCGGTCGCCGGCCCGCGCGGCCCGCCGTTCGACCGCACATGGCCGTGGCCGTGCTCATTCTCGGGGCCGTCGTCGCGTTGGCTGCCACAGGCGTCGCGCCGATTGCCGTCACGGCCGCTGCCGGCATCATCTTGATGCTGCTCTTCCGCGTGCTGCCCTACCAGCGTCTCTATACGGCCGTCGACTGGCGCACGATCGTGCTCATCGGCACGCTCATCCCGCTGGGCGATGCCATCACGTCCACCGGGTTGGCCGACCTCGCGGCGCAGTGGGCCGAGGAGTATGTGAGCCCGCTTGGGCCGCTGGCGGTGCTGGCCGGGCTGTTCGTCGCCACGGCGCTGCTGACCCAGTTGATGTCCAACGCCGCCGCCGTGGTGCTCATCGCGCCCGTGGCACTCGAGATCGCCGCCGGCGCGGGCATCGCCCCGCAACCGGCCCTCATGATGGTGGCCATCTCGGCCTCGACGGCCTTTCTCACGCCCATCGGCCACCAGGCCAATCTGCTCGTCTACAACGCCGGCGGCTACCGCTTTGTGGACTTCCTGAAGGTGGGCGCGCCGCTGACGCTGCTGATCCTCGTCACGTCGCTGATCGTCGTGCCAATCGTCTGGCCGGTCTAGCGTCTAGCCGTCCGTACCGTTGGCAAATCGGCCCAGGCGGAACATCTCGATGTCGTGCCGAGATTGGCCGTCCAGCGCCAGTTCAGCCGCGATCTCGCCAACCACCGACGCGAACTTGAACCCGTGCCCGGAACACGCCGACACCAGCGTCACGTTTGGGTGTCGCGGATGGGTATCCATGATGAAGTGCCCGTCCGGCGTGCTGGTGAACATGCAGGTCATCAGCTCCAGCGCGCGGCCGTTGGCTCCCGGAAAGTAGGGAGCCAGGCAGGTGCGTAGCAGCGCCTCGTCGGCATCGTCCGTCGACCGCTGAAGCGCTGCCGGCGTCACCGCAGGTTGCAGGTGGTACATGCGCCCAAGCTTGAGGCCGGGTGGACCGAATCGCGGCAGGCCATAGAAGTACTCTTCGTCGCCGGGAGGCTGCAGCAGCCACACCGGCAACCGGTCGGGCTCCACGAGCGCCGGCTCATCCGCCTCGAACCATCCAACCACCTGGCGCGTGACCTCCAGTGGCAGATTCAGGTCCGCCAGCAATTCCGCCATCCATGCTCCGGCCGTCAGTACCAGCCGCTCCGCCCGGTGGACGTGGTGCTCAGTGCGGACCTCCACGCCGTCCTTCGTGGCCCGCCAGCCGGTGATGGCTTCCCGCGTCCGCACCTCCGCCCCGTGCGCGCGAGCCGCCGCGGCGTGCGCCAGAATCGCCCGCTCCGGGAGCAAGAAACCCGCCGACGGATCGTGCACGCCGATCATGTCCTCCGATAGGTGAAGGGCGGGGTACCGCCGCTGCACGTCCGCCGCATCGAGCACCTCGTGCTCCAGCCCGAACCGCTCGGCGGCCAACAGCGCGCCGCGCACCACGAGCGCATCGGGCCGCCCCAGCGACAGACCGCCCGTGTGGATAAACAGCGTCTCGCCGCTGATTTCCTCGAGCTCGCGCCACAGCGTCTGGGCCCGCTGCACCAGCGGCACGTAGCCGGGGGCGTTGTAGTACGCGTGCCGCATGATCCGGGTGTAGCCGTGGGAGCTGCCTTGATCGTGCGCGAGGTCGAACTGCTCCAGGGCCAGCACGCGCACGCCCCGGCTCGCCAGATGGAAGGTCGTGGCGCTGCCCATGGCGCCCACGCCGACTACGATGACGTCCCAGTCAGACATGCGGGCAGTGCCTCCAGCGATCGCAAGCCGCCTGCATTGTGCGAAAGGCCCCACGCATGAGCCAGTCGCTGCGAATGGTGTTGCTCGGCACCGGAACGCCCGACCCGCGACCGCATCGCGGCGGATCGTCCACGTACGTCGGTGTGGGTGACGCCGGCGTGGTCTTCGATCTCGGACCCGGGGCCACCCGCAATCTAGTGGCTGCGGGCATCGACCCGGTCACGGTTGGCCATGTGTTCTTCACCCACCTGCACTTCGACCACACCACCGACTACCCGCACTTCGCGCTGTCGCGTTGGGACCAGGGCGCCGGGCGTGGCGACGACCTCAACGTCTATGGGCCACGCCCCCTGGAGCGCATGACCGAGCGCCTGTTCGGCCATGACGGCGCCTTCGGCCCCGATCTCGTCGCCCGCACCAACCACCCCATGAGCCTGCAGGCCTACCGCAATCGCGGCGGTGTGATGCCCCGCCGGCGCCCGCGGATTCACGTTCGAGAGCTTGCCGTGGGGGACACGATCTCAACCGACGAATGGACGGTTCGCGTGGGGCATGCCCAGCACGCGCAGCCATATCTCACCTCACTGGCCTACCGGCTCGACGCCGAGGCCGGATCGGTTGTGATCTCAGGCGATACTCGGCCGCTGCCCGAGATTGTCGAGTTGGCGCGCGGCGCACACACGCTCGTCCACATGGCCATGCAGGTCGACGCCGCGCGCGAACAGTGGCCCGACACCTACACCGCCTGCACCACGGCCCGCGGCGCCGGCCAGATCGCAGCCGCGGCCGGCGTCCAGCGGCTGGTGCTGGTACACGTCCTCACCGAAGCGGACGATCCGGCCTATATGAACGTGATGATTGCCGAGGCGCGCGAGGTCTTCGACGGCTGTGTCATCGGCGGCGCCGACGGTCTGTGCCTGACGTTTCCCGAGCCTGTCTAGCGAGCCCGCCCCTCGGTCGCAGCGCTGCCCAACGGCTTCCGCCGGCTACGCCGCCCCGGCCCGACCTACCAGACTTCGTCCTTGCCGTAGAGCGACTTCGCGGGACCAATCAGCTTGGGATCGGGCTTCGGAACGCGCCGGTCGACGTCGGGGTCGTACTCCAGGTTCCGCAGCACGAAGCGCATGCAGTTCAGGCGCGCCCGTTTCTTGTCGTCCGACTTGACGACCACCCAGGGCGACGCCTTCGTATCGGTGCCGGCGAACATCAGCTTTTTCGCCTCGGTGAAATCGTCCCACAGGGGCAGCGACCGCCGGTCCACCGGGCTCAGCTTCCACTGCTTGAGGCTGTCCTGGGCGCGGGACATGACGCGCCTGAGCTGCTCCTCCTGGCTCACCGAAAACCAGAACTTGAATAGCCGCAGACCCTCGTTGATCAGCATTTGCTCGAACAGGACGGTGTCGCGCAGGAAGCGCACGGTCTCGGCCGGCGTGCAGAAGCCCATCACCGGCTCGACCACCGCCCGGTTGTACCAGGAGCGGTCGAAGAAGACGATCTCACCCTCCGAAGGCAGGTGCTGCACGTAGCGCTGGAAGTACCACTGGCCGCGCTCTCGCTCGGTTGGGGCCGGCAACGCCACCACCGTCGCGCCGCGAGGGTTGAGGTGCTCCATGAAACGCTTGATCGTGCCGCCCTTGCCCGCGGCATCCCGCCCCTCGAACAGCAGCACAACGCGCTCCCCGGTCTCCTTGACCCACCTCTGCATTTTCAGCAGCTCGACCTGCAGCGCGGCCTTCCGCCGTTCATACGCGCGCCGGCCCATCTTGGAGTCATAGGGGTACGAGTCGCTGATGATCTCGTTACGCTGGGCGCGTTCCACCTTCCGCAGAATCTCCTTGGGAATCCCATCCGTGGGGATCAGGAGGTCAGAAACGTCTCGCACTGCGGTCGCCGTTGCCATGCGAATACCCTATTTCCGCGTCCCGCCCCCGTCAATCGCCGTTGCCAGGCCGGATTGTTTGTGATCGGCGGGCGGTTGCATTGTCCCCGCTATTTCGTGACTTCAGCCATCCAGTAGTTCGCCAGCGTGCGCAGTCGATGAGGAACAAACGTCGAGTATGCGAACAGCCGTCCGCCGAGCAGGCCCAGCACATGTGGCTGAATGGTGAACGTCTCGAATCGCGACGCTGCGAGCAATCGTAAAAGGTCTGGCTCCGTATACTCGCGCTGATGTTCCCACCAAGGAAACGTTCGAGCAGGGCCGAAGGTCTCGGCGAGCTTCCTGGTCAACCTCAGTCGATTTGGCGTTGTGATTAGCGCCATGCCCCCGGGCCGGAGGACAGTGTGTAGCTGGTCCAATGCTTCAAGGTCGTCCGGAACATGCTCGATGACATGGAACGCGATGGCCAGATCAATGCTTTCGGGCTCAAGAATGTCGGACAAGCGCTGCCAATCTCCCGAGAGGTATCTGACATTTGGCGCAGGCATCTCAGCCGGAATGCGGGACGGATATAGTTCGACGCCGACCAATTCCCCGCAAGCCTTGGCTAGGTCCGCGGTTGCCTCGGGTTTCGAGGCCCCGATCTCGAGAGCAACTGAACGGGCGGTGGCCAGTTCGCGAAATCGGCCGATGAGTATTTGCCAGTCGATCGTGTCCGCGCTCACTCTCGGAGCACGTTGAATCTGCAGGAGACGCTTCACGGACGGAGGCTTTGGGCTTC
Organism: Chloroflexota bacterium; assembly: GCA_034428595.1. Taxonomy (GTDB): domain Bacteria; phylum Chloroflexota; class UBA11872; order UBA11872; family UBA11872; genus JAJECS01. The sequence continues at coordinate 12,474 of DAOUHO010000062.1, forward strand.
GGCCAATCAATGGATCCCTAATCTCTGATTGCCGCTCACCATCCGAAGCGACGGAGACTACGGTCAGCGAGGACTGATCCGCCTGAACTCTCCACGGCGGGAGCCACTCAAGCTACAGCCCAAGCGCCGCCTGCTGGCGCGCCAGCCGCTCGGATCGGGCCTCGGCGAACCGCTTGATGCCGGCGTGGATGGAGTCGGCGTCGAGATTCGCCTCGGCGATCACGTCCGGCTCGGTTCCGCCGGTCAGCCACTGGTTGTCCCAGTCCGACCACAGGGAGTACTCGTCGGTCAGCGGTCCAAGATCGCGCACCGGCGGCATCCGCCGCGTGCCGGTGGAGACCACCATCGCGTCGTAGCGGGATCCGGGCGGGATCAGCCGGTCGCGGTAAGCCTGCGGTTGGCGTTCGAAGAGCTCCTCGCTCACCACGGCGATCACCCGCACGTTCACGCCCTCGGCTTCCAGTTGCGGCAGGACGCGCATCAAGTTGACCGTCGAGTTCGAGCCTTGCACGAACACCGTGCCCTGCGGCGCGCTGCCCGCGTCCCAGTCGCGGATCAGATACATCCCCTTGGCCGCCGCCAGCGGATCCGAGTCTGCGAATCCGGCGCGGTCGGCAACCGGGAAGTCGGGCCGCGCCACCTCGATGGTGATGAGCCCGACCTTCGGGTCGCGGGCGGCAATCGACGCCGCCGCAAAGTAGCCCGGCGCCACGTCGTTGTAGTCCCAAAAGCTCAGATTGATGGCCTGGTCCCGTGGGAATAGCTTCCACACCTGCGGCGCAAAGATGCCGAAGTGTGTGCGCGCGTCGGCGGCGGTTTCCGGTCCGGAGTGCCCGGCCAGGATGTGCAGCACACCCATGCGAAACGGGCTGTCCTGGTTCTGCTGGCTCCATACCCGTGCGGGCAGATACATCAGCGGCGTGAACGCCCCATAGGTGCCGCTCAGGGCCCACACGCCGGCGTGCCGGTCGGGATCGAGCGACGCCGACTGGCTCACCAGCCCGATCGCCGACGAGGCGTTTCCGGCCTCCTCGATCGGCGCTTTCAAGCGCGTGCCCAACGGGTTGTCCACCGGGTCGTAGTGCCCCCACAGCGCGCCCTTTTCCACGTTGATCGAGCTGGAAAGGTCGGCCGCCACGGTGATGAAGCGATTGTCCGTGACGTAGTTGACCCACTTAATCAGCTCGGAGATCGCGCGCCGGGTTCCGGCAACCTCGCCCGGCTTCTTGGCCAGCGCAATGTCCACCGTCGAGGTCGCGCCGGTCAGCTCATTCGTGACCTCGACCGACTGCGGCTCCAGCGGAATGTTCTCCGGACACAGCCGCTCGTCCATGAACGGATCGATCGTCGGGTCGATGCGCAGCGGCAGCTCGTCGTTCAGCGAGTCGCCAATCTCGACCAGCCGATCCGCCAGCCAATCGCCCAGACCGTTCTGGTTGAGCACCGACATCGCCACGTCGATGTTGGTCTTGAATTGGATCAGCCGCTCGCGCTCGTCGGCCACCGGACCGTCGCGGATGCCATCGAACTCCACGCCGTAGCGCCGCTCGAAGGTCTCGGCCAGCGCCACGAAGTAGGGCTCATTCATCTTCAACTCGTACGGGTGGCTGTGATATCCGACGAGCTGGTCGCCGAAGCCTGGGACGTGGCCGTTGTCGGCGGCCGGCCACCAGCCCTTGGTCGTCGTCCCGACGACGATGATCGGCCGGCGATCGTTGGGATCCCAGTCCTCCATCGCTCGCAGGGCGGCCATGACCTGGTCGTAGTCGTTGCCGTCCTCGAGAGAAATCACGTTCCAGCCGTAGGACGTCCACTGATCCTCGATCACGTAGCCCTCGGTGAGGGACGGGTCGATGACCCCGCCGACAAGCGAATCGTCGATGCCGGCGTTGTTATAGGACAGCAGCACGCGCAGGCGCTTGCCCACCTGCTGCGCTAGGGCCTGCGTCTTCAGCTCCTGCGCGTGGCCCTCGGTCATGGCGAACTCGCCCTCGAGCGCGATGACCTTGAGCGAATCGTCGGCGCCAACGAAGTCCCAGAAGGCCGCCTTGCCCGCCGCCGTGGCGACGCCGATGCCCGACGGCCCGCCGTTCACGTCGTTCGTCAGGTCGGTGGTCTCGGAGTGACCGGCCAGCGAGCGGATGCCGCGGATCTTGGCCTGCGCGAAGAGGGGGTCATCCTCCAGCCCGTTGTCCTGCAGCAGCGTGTCCAGGGCGCCGCGGCCGCGCCGAAAGCCCAGCGCGTCGATCGGCAACATGCCCACGTTGGGATCGACGGCGTAGCGGTCGTCGCCCGTCGCCGCGTGCTTCTGGGCCATGGCCTCGCCCATGATCATCCAAAGCGCATAGGCCGTCGGGATGTTGTGCCCTCCGGCCAGCATGAAGCGGTCGCAGAACGGGTGCTTGGGCCGGCGATAGTCGTAGCGCAGCGCGCCGTTCTCGGGTCCGCCCAGATGCAGCGCCACGTTGTACGGCGTGTACGCCAGCGGCCCGCCAAAGTGCCCGGTTTGGGCGTAGTTGCCTAGCAGCACCAGCGTCATCGCGGTCACGAATCCGACGTCTTCAATCCGCTCGCGGTCGTAGGCGGGGACTTCAACCGTGTCGTCGATCGCCACCGTCTGCACCGCGCTCGCGCGGGCGGTGACGCGTTGGCTGCCGTTGCTGTGCGCCATCAATCGCTGCTCCTTGAGAGTGGAGGCCGGGAACGGGCAGCGTCAAGCTGCCCGAGTGCGCCCGTCACACGGCGGATGAGGCACATCGCCTCGATTTCGGCACGTGAAAGGCGCCCCAAAGGGTACCCGATGCCCAGCGGTCCGATGGCGCGAATCCGCACCGGCGAGAGCGGCCACGAGCCGTCCCGGAGACCCACCCGTTGCTGGATTTCTATCGGTCTCCAGCGATTGGTTCCTTGGGACTATTGGGGCGTCAGCAGCTCCCGCAGACCCGTGGGATACAGCGGGCCGTCGAGCGGCTCGGAGATGTCAAGCCACACGGCCTCGATGCGCTTGCCGCTTGACTCCATCCCATCGATCACGTCGACGGCATAGAGCGTCCGATCCACGAGCTGCGCCTCGAAGAGAAACTCGATCTGGTGCGCCCGCTCACCGTCCCGCTCGAAGATGTTCTCGACGGTGGTCAGGTGGCGCACCTGCTCGATCTCCGCCTCGATTTCCTCCAGGATTTCTCGCTTGACGGCTTGCGCCGCCCGTTCGCCGAACTCGATCGCGCCGCCCAGCGGGCGATAGTAACGATCGCCGTTGGGCGCGATGTACCGCCGCACGAGCAGCCGCGGACCGTCGCGAATCACCGCCAGCGCCACCGGGCGAATGCGGGATCGGGACTTCCGCTTGTCAGGCACCTGCACACCACCCGGAAAAGCCGGAAGGCAGCGCGGCCGGTTCTGATCCGGCCCCGATGCGCCGCAGTGACCCGATGGGTCCTATGGCGCGCCCTCCGGCGGCGGCGGGGGACCGTCGCGCAAGTAGTCGAGGCTGAGCGCTGTCCGGACTTGCTCCAGCAGCGCCTCGCCGCGTCGCTTGGTCGCGGCCGTGCCGGCCGCCAGCACGTCGCGCACGTCGTCGGGACGCGCCGCCCAGTATTCCCGCCGGTCGCGAATCGGCGCCAGGAACGCGTTCATAGCGTTGAACAGCCGGTCCTTGACCTCGACGTCCCCGACCCGTCCGGTCCGATAGCGCGCTTTCAGGTCGTCCACCTCTGCCGAATTCGGATTGAAGGCGTCGTGATACATGAACACGGGGTTCCCCTCCACGGTGCCCGGATCGGTGGCCCGCAGCCGCTTGGGATCGGTGAACATGCTGCGCACCTTGGCCCGCAGCGTTTCCTCGGAATCCTTGAGGAAGATCGCGTTGCCGGCCGAGGTGCCCATCTTGCCCTTGCCGTCAATGCCGACCAGACGCGGAACTGAACCCACCCGCCCCTCGGGCACCACGAACACGTCCCCGAACCGCCGGTTGAAGCGGATGGCGACGTCGCGCGTCATCTCGATGTGGGGCAGCTGGTCGTCGCCAACCGGCACCAGGTGCGCCAGCGGCAGCAGGATGTTGGCGATCTGCATGACGGGGTAGTTGAAGAAGGCCACGGGCACCGACTTGGTCGTCGCTTCCAGGTCCGCCAGCTCGGCCTTCAGCGTCGGATTGCGCTGCAAATGGCCCAGCCCCAAAAACCAGCTCAGATGCAGGGTGAGCTCGGCGAACTCCGGCACGCCGCTCTCGATGACGAAGTGCGACTTTTCCGGGTTCAGCCCCACGCCCAGCCAATCCAGCGCCACTTCCCACAGCCCCCAGCGAATCCAGGGCAGGTTGTCGGCGTAGTCCGAAACCTGGTAATCCGCCAGCAGGAAGAACGATTCGTACTCGTCCTGCAGCTCCAGCCACTGCGAAAACGCGCCGGCGTAGTGGCCCACGTGGGAGGGTCCCGAGGGGCGCAGCCCGGTCAGGATGCGGCGGCGTTCAGCGGCGGGGGCGTTGGCAGGCTCCGACATGCGGCGTCACCTCAACGGCGAACGGGGATGGCTCATAGTGCCACTGCTAGCTGCCGAAACGCGGCATGCGGCCTACCGGACCAGCTTGTTGACTCCATTCAGCCCGGCGACTTTGTAGGCCTCGGCGAACGTCGGATAGTTGAAGATCGTTTCCACGAAGTAGTCGATGGTGCCGCCGAGCTGCATGACGGCCTGGCCGATGTGCAGCAGTTCGCTGGCCTGGTTGCCGAAGATATGGACGCCCAGCACCTTGCGAGTGTTCGGGTCGAACAGCAGCTTCAGAATGCCGAAGTCGTCGCCGATGATCGCGCCGCGCGCAATCTCCTTGTACCGCGCCACGCCGCTCTCGTAGGCCGCCCCTTCCATCGTGAGCTGCTCTTCGTTCTTTCCGACCAGAGCGATCTCCGGAATGGTGTAGATGCCGATGGGCAGCTCATCGTCAATGCTGGGGCAGTCCAAACCCAGGGCATGGCGCGCGGCCAGGCGGCCCTGCTCGGCCGACGTGGACGCGAGCGCGGGCTGTCCGATCACGTCGCCCACGGCATATACGTGCTCCAGCTCGGTCTGAAAAAACTTGTTGACCTTCACCCGTCCGCGGTCGTCGGCGGCCAACCCGGCGGCGTCCAGGTTCAGCAGACCCGTCGCGCCGCGGCGGCCAATCGAGTACATCACCACGTCGCTCACCATGCGGGCGCCGGTTTCGAGCACCGTGACCGGACGGCCGCGAGCGTCGAACTCCACGGTGTCCACCTTGTGCCCCAGGCGCAGGGTGATGCCGTCTTCCCGCATGCGGTATTTGAGCGCTTCGCCGATCTCCTCGTCGACGATGTCGAGCAGCTCCTTGCGCCCGTCGATCAGCGTTACCGCGACGCCAAGCGTGGCGAATATGCTGGCGTACTCCGTGCCGATGATGCCGCCGCCCACGACGGTCAGCGACTTCGGAATCCTCGAGAGGTCCAGGATCCCGTCGCTATCGACGACGCGCTCCTGGTCGAAGGGGATATGCGGCGGCCGCGCCGGGCTCGACCCGGTGGCCAAAATGATTTTCTCGGCGCCGACCTCGATGATGGAGTTCTCGGTATGGATCGCGAGCGTGTGGGGGTCGACGAAATGCGCGATGCCGTTGAGCAGCTCGACGTCGTTGCGCAGGAACCCGTCCCGCACAACGTCCACCTCGGCCTGCACGACCTGGGCCGTGCGCAGCAGCAGGTCGTGCATCGTGACGTTGGCCATCACGCGGTAGGACTCGCCGTAGAACGAACGCTGACCGATACCGGTCACATGGATCACGGCTTCGCGCAGGGTCTTGGAGGGAATGGTGCCGCGATGAACTGCCTGGCCGCCGACGTAGCGTTGTCGATCGACCGCCGCCACGCGTTTGCCGCCCTTGGCGGCCTGGATCGCCGCCCGCCGTCCCGCCGGTCCCGTGCCGATGACGACAATGTCGTAGTGGGGCTTGTCGTTCGGCGCGCCGCCAAGGCCAGGGCGTTGTGTTTCCTGCATGCGCACAAACCGTTTCCGACAACAGTTTCGCAGGCATCGTAGCGTGACAATCAGCGCCGCACGTAGGGCTACGACCGCGACAGGGTGGGTGAGCGCGCTGGTGATGAGATATAGGCGCGGGGTGCCGGTTTGGCTGACGGCATGGCGCGCTGGTGCCGTGACGGGCCTGATGGCAATGCTGTTGAGCGGCGCCTGCGGTGCTCCGCGCGATGAGGAGCTCACCGTCTATGCCGCGGCCTCCCTCCGCGATGCGTTCACTGAAATCGCCCGGGAGTTCGAGGAGACCCGGTCGAACACGCGCGTGGTGCTCAACTTCGCCGGCTCGCAGGTGCTCCGGGCGCAAATCGAGCGCGGTGCTCCGGCCGACGTCTTCGCCTCGGCGGATGAGGTGCACGCACAGGAGTTGGAGGCGGCCGGTCTGTTGGCGACGTCACCCCGCACCTTCGCCGAAAACGCGCTGGTGCTCGCCGTGCCCGCCGACAATCCACGTGGGATCGCGCATCTGACGGACCTGGCCGCACCGGACGTACGCCTCGTCATGGGCATCGCGGACGTACCCGTCGGTCGCTATGCCCGCGCGGCGTTGGTGCGCTATGTGGGAGCGAGTGGGCGCGACGGATTTGTGCAAGCCGTGCTCGACAATGTGGTCTCATTCGAGACCAAT
>DAOUHO010000063.1:0-7399 GCA_034428595.1 Chloroflexota bacterium
CAACCCGCCCCGCCCGGAAGCCCATGCTGCGAGTTCGGTGGCCCACGCTGCGTGCAGCATGGGATTCCAACGCTCAAGCTAGCCCAAATCCCGCCCAATCGGCGCGCGCCTGGCGAAACGGCGCGAGCCTACTTCAGCATCCGCCCGATCAGTCGCGCCGCCAGCGTCGACAGCCCCAGGGCCACACCGAAGGCCACGGCCGACCGCGGGCCAAACAGCGCCCGCACGTTGCCCTGGATGTTGGCGCCCACCACGGCCAGCGTCAGCACCCGGTCGGCCTGCACGTTGCCCGCCACCACCCACGACGCCGCCACGTTTTCCAGCTTCGCGTTGGCGGTCAGGGCGCCCGCGACGGCGCTATTTCGCACGGTGGCGTCCCGCGCGGCCACGCCCCCGACCAGCGTTTGTCCGGTGGCGAGCTCGTTGGCTCGCGCGACGCCGATGGCTGAGGCGTCACTTTGCAGAACATCGGTCTGAATCCGGCGCACCGACCCGCCGCGCACGATGGCGTTTTCGGCGCGCACCACGCCCACGGGCTGGCGGTGCAGGCGCACGGTCTCGCCGCGCGTCCGCTGCAGCGGGCGGTGATCGTCACGATCGGTCATCTGGGCCTCCCATTGCCGGCTGAGTCGGGGACGCGGCCTCCCATGCGGCGGCCCGCGCCGCATCGTAAACCGTCTGCAAGCGAACGTCGCAGTCGCGCGCGACGCGGGCGCAGTCGTCGGCCTCCGGCGCCACGTCGCGCAGACGTCCGTCAACGTACGAGGCCTTGACCGCAATCACGCCGTAGGCCGTGTCCACGCGCAGCGAATATCGAGGCACCTTCACGCGCCGCGCGTCATGCAGCCGCACTCCCAGGGTCGATGTCTCGCGCAATAGCACGTCGACCGCGGCGTCGCTCGTTTCCGTGGCCGCCAGGACGCGGATCAGCGTCCCCGGGCGCCCCTTTTTCATCACCAGCGGCGTGAGGGTGACGTCCAAGGCGCCGGCTTGGAACAGCCGCTCGCTGACCGACGGATAGTGCTCTGGATTCATGTCGTCCACGTTCGCCTCGATCACGGTCACCACGTCCGCACCGAGCGTGCCGGTGGCCTCGCCCAGGGTGACGCGCAGTACGTTGGGGATCGACAAGTCGGCGGTGCCCGCGCCGTACCCGGTCGCCGTCACGCGCATGGCGGGCGCGTGGCCGGCATGCGTGGTGAACTCGGTCAGCACCAGGGCGCCGGTCGGCGTAAGCAGCTCCGCGGTCACGTCGTTCGCATAGATCTCGAGCGGCGATCCCTCGAGGAGTTGCAGCGTCGCCGGCGCCGGGACCGGCAGCACGCCGTGGGAGGTCTTGACCGTTCCCGTGCCCGTGTTGATGGCCGAGGTGCTCATGGCGCCAATGCCCAACAGGTCCACCGCCACGCACGCGCCCACGATGTCGAGCACCGCGTCAACCGCGCCGAGCTCGTGGAAGTGTGCGTCGTCCGGGTCCACGCCGTGAACCGCCGCCTCGGCTACCGCCAGCCGCCGCACCATCCTCTGCGCGCGATCTTTGATCGGTTCCCGCACGCCGCTCGCCCCGATAACCGCCGCCATCGACGCGGGATCGCTCAGGGTGCCATGCTCGGCGGCGGCTTCGATCTCAAAGTCCATGTGCGTCGCCGCGAGCGGCCCTTTGCGCGCCGACCGGCGGACGAGACGCCACGGCGGCAGATCGAGCGTGCGCAGCTCGGCCTCCAGCGCGGCCTGGTCCAGCCCGGCATCGAGCAGCGCGCCCAGAAACATGTTGCCGCTGGCGCCCGCCGGGCAGTCGAGGCGCGCAATGGTCATTCGGTCGTAGCTCCACCGGTGCGCCGCGCAATGAGCGCCGCCTGGTATCCCGCGCCAAAACCGTTGTCGATGTTCACCACCGACACGCCGGGCGCGCAGCCACTGAGCATGGCCAGCAACGCCGCAATGCCGCCCAGCGACGCGCCGTAACCCACGCTCGTGGGCACGGCGATCACCGGCCGGTCCGTCAGGCCGCTCACCACGCTGGGCAGCGCGCCCTCCATGCCCGCAACCGCCACGATGGCGTCGGCCGCGTCCAGGTGCTCGCGCTGGGCGAGCAGTCGATGCAATCCGGCCACGCCCACGTCGCCAATGGTGGTCGCGTCGGCGCCGAGCGCCTGGGCCGTCACGTGAGCCTCCGCCGCCACCGCCGCGTCGGACGTGCCGCCGGTGAGCACGAGCACGCGCCCACTGGGCTCGGACCGCGACTCGGGCGCGCGGGTGATCATGCGCGCGTCCTTGTGAAACACCGCGTCCGGCAGCTCGGCGCGCACGGCCTCGAAGGCCGCCACGTCGGTCTTGGTGACGAGCACCGGCTGCGCGTGACCCGCGATCGAAGACGCGATGGCGGCGATCTGTTCCGGAGTCTTGCCCGCGCCGTAGATCACCTCCGGCATGCCGGTACGCAGCGCGCGGTGGGTATCGACGCGCGCGAATCCCAGGTCGTCGATGGGCTGATAGCGCAGGCGCTGCATCGCGGCTTGGGCGGTGATCGCGCCGCCGGCGACCTGCTCCAGCAGGTCCCGCAGGTCGTCGGGCGTCACACCAGGACTCGGCGAATGCTCGTGAACGCCTGCGGACCGGCGTAGCGCCCCGCAGCACCCAGGTCCTCCTCGATGCGCAGCAGCGCGTTGTATTTGGCGACGCGGTCGGTGCGGCACGGGGCCCCGGCCTTGATCTGTCCGGCGTTCGTGGCCACCGCGAGATCGGCGATGGTCGTGTCCTCGGTTTCGCCGGAGCGGTGCGAGACGACCACGCTGAACCCCGCGCGCTGAGCCATGTCGATCGCGGCCTGCGTCTCGCTGAGCGAGCCGACCTGGTTGACCTTGATCAAAATGCTGTTCGCCGCCTGCTCCTCGACGGCGCGCTCCAAACGCTCCGTGCTGGTGACGAGCAGGTCGTCGCCCACGAGTTGCACCCGGTCTCCCAGGGCCGCGGTCAGGTCGCGCCAGCCCGACCAGTCGTCCTCGCCCATGCCGTCCTCGATCGACAGCAACGGGAACCGGTCGGCCCACTCGACCCACAGCTCGATCAGCTCCGCACGCGTCAACGTGCGGCCCTCGCGGTCCAGGCGATAGCGGCCGTCGGGCTGAATCAGCTCGGTCGCGGCCGCATCGATGCCGACGAATACGTCCGCGCCCGGCTGATTCCCGGCGGCCTCGATGGCCTGCACCAGCAGCTCCATCGCCGCGGCATTCGACGGCAGCGCCGGCGCGAAGCCGCCCTCGTCGCCGACGCTTGTCGACAACCCGCGCCGTGACAGCTCGTCATGCAGGGCGTGGTAGACCTCGGCGCCCGCGCGCAGCGCCTCGCTGAAGGTCGGACGGCCCACGGGCATGACCATGAACTCTTGGAAATCGGTGCTCCCCGCGGCGTGCTGTCCGCCATTGAGCAGGTTCATCATCGGCACGGGCAGCGTGCTGCCGAACGGCCCGCCCAGGTAGCGGTAGAGCGGCAGTCCCACCTCATCCGCCGCCGCGTGCGCCACGGCGAGCGAGACGCCCAGGATGGCGTTGGCGCCCAGCGAGGATTTGTTCGGCGTACCGTCCGCCGCCAGCAGCATTTCGTCCACGGCGGTCTGGTTGGTCGCGTCCTCGCCCTCGATCTCGGGGCCGAGCACGCTGAGGACGTGGTGGAGGGCCTTCTGCACGCCGCGCCCGTGAAAGCGCTCGGGGTCCTGGTCGCGCAGCTCGAGGGCCTCGTGAGCGCCGGTCGACGCGCCCGACGGCACCGCAGCGCGGCCAATCGCGCCGCTCTCCAGCGTGACATCGACCTCGACCGTCGGATTGCCGCGCGAATCCAGGATTTCCCGCGCCCGCACATTCGCGATGGCCGTCACGGCCGATTCCCTGGGCGGCTACGCATCCTGCACGTCAATCACGATCCGCCGGATCGACTGCGTCGGCAGCTCGTTCGTGCCCAACTCACGCGTGAAATCCGAGTGCGAATACACCACGTGCAGCTTGTTGCCGCGTTGCATCACCGAGGTGTACGAGCAGCCCGGACCCGTGTGAAAGGCGAACGGGTACTCCCAATGCTCGCCCGTGCCGTCCAGGCTCAGCATCACGTGCGTCACCTGGGGATGGCCGTAGGCGCCGCGCCCGGCCACGCATGCCAGCACGCCGTTGTCCAGCTTCTGCAGGCGCGGCTTCACGCCCTGCCAGCCAACCGATTCCGGCGCGGACCACGTCTCGCCGCCGTCCGTCGAGCGCGACTGGAACATGGGCGAGTAGCTGCCCGTCCGCATCATGCAGATGATGTCGCCGTTGTCGAGCTGGATGACGTCCGGCTCGTCGAACCCCTCGTCCACCGCCCGGTCCGCCAGACCGTAGACCGGCTTGTGCTCGTCGGGATGGAAGTGCTCGACGAATTTCCAGGTATGCCCGCGGTCGGATGAGCGAACGACGGAGCTCGAGAAGCTGTATTGCACCATCTGTCGCCCGCTCGGGCTCAACCCGTCGAGCACCTCGGGCGGGCCGACCTGGTGCTCGAACACCGTCATGTAGTCCCCGCTGTCCAGCTCGATCAGGCGGGAGTAGTTCTCGTACGACGCCATCTCCCACGGAAATCCCTCGACCTTGAAGGGGTGGAGCTCCAGCAGCTCGCCCGACTTCGACCACCGGCGCAGCTGAAACGTCGAGTCCGCACGCTGCTGGACGAGGTGATACGGTCCCTCGGCACTCAGATATGGCTCCTGGTAGTTCTCGAGGGGATAGGTGTCGATCCGGGTGATCGTGCCGTCGCTCGGGTAGCCGATGATGCCCGAGCCGAAATCCATCGTGTTCAGGCCGGTGACCGGATGCCGGTCAATGAACGGCGAGTCGTCCGGCGCCGGCTGCCAGGTCGCCCCCAGGTCGCTGGACACCACGCCCGCCAGCGGCTCCACGCCGCCGTGCCGCCCGCGGTGATACGACAGGAAGAGGTTGTCGCCTTCGAGCTCCACCAGGCCCGGAAAGTTGATGACGCTGTCGGTCACCTCCAGCCACACGTCGGGCTCCGACGCGCTGATCACCACCGCGCCCGATCCGTTGCTGTACTTCGCCTGCTTGATCATCGCCGCACCCCATCCCTGAGGCCGCGCACCACGCGGCCACCTGCATCGTAAAGCCAAAGGCCCCACGCGCACGAAGAACCGAGTCGCGTTTGCTGTTCAATCTGCACCCGTCACTGGCGCGACAGCACCCGACACTCCCGCGTATTTCCAGTCACTCCAAGCACCTCAACCTGCCATTCCGAGCGCAGCGAGGAGTCTCAGATGCTGGACCCCGGCTGCGAGGTTGAGCGCTCTAGATTCCTCACGTTCGTTCGAATGACAGAAAGGGCATGCGAGGACTCATGATGCCTTCCTGGTGACTTGCACGGCCCGGTGGCCCGCGCTGCGTGCAGCGTGGGAGAGCGGTGCGGCGCGAGTGCCGCCGCGTCTAGGTATACAGCCCGACCAACCCGTGGCAGGTGGCGTAGCGGTCGATTCGGTTGAAGACGGCGATGCCGCCGATGCTGCCGACGACGGCGGTCAGCGACAGGATCAACAGCTCGGCCCAGATGGGGATCAGCGTCGGCGTGCCCAGCAGCGTGTGGCGCATGGCGTCGAGGGCGTAGGTGTGGGGCAGGCCGTAGCTCAGCCAGCGAACCTCGGCGGGCAGAACGCCGATGGGATAGGCCGCGCCCGCCATGAGAAACAGGATGCCGTTGACCAGGGCCGGAACGCGCCACTGCCGCAGCAGCATTCCCGCGCCGCCCATGGCCAGCCCGATCCCGAAGAAGCCGATCAGGCTCAGCGCGATCGCCGGAATGGCGAGGAGGCTCACCGTCGGGAATCCGCCCACGGAGATCAGCACCACGGCCAAGATGACACCCGTCCACACGAGCATCTGGATCATCTCGAAGAGCGTGATGCCGAGGACCGGCACCCAGCGCGCCACGCGCGTGGTCCACAGGTGCGGCAGGACGCCGGTTTCATTCGCGTGGCGCAGATATTCCTGCGCGCCCAGGAGCGTCACATGGGCGACTTGCATGGCCAGCCATCCCAGCGCGATGAAGGCCACCACGTGCTCGCCGCCGCCGCTGGCCGCGAAGCCTTCGCTGCCGAACGCCAACTGCGCCAGCAGCAGCGGCAGGAGAACTACCGCGATGTTGACCATGACGGCCACCCACCGGACTTTCTGCCGGCCGGCCTCCTGCCACTCGCGCAGGAATGAGGCCCACACCGCCAGCAGCGCGGGTCGGACTTCGGCGCGCCTGGGGGAGGTCAAAATGTCTCCAGTAGCCCGCGGCGGCGCGTGGCGCGGTCGAGTCGTGTAAACAGCCGCCACCCGCCTACGCCCAGGACGAGTGTCATCCCGAGCAGGACGGCCGCCGCGAGATATGCCTCGGCTGCGTCGCCATAGACTAGCGCGGCCCGCAAACCGCGAGCGACCCACGTGATCGGCAGCGCGTGTCCCACCGCCTGCGCCCACTCCGGGAGCACAGTGGTCGGATAGGCGATCCCGGCCAGGATCGCGGACGCGAAGATCATGGTGGATGACAGCATCCCCGCGTCCCGAAAGCGCATGATGAATCCGACCATGACGACGCCGACCGCGATGCTGGTCGTAAGGGCCGTGAGCAGCACCAGCACCAGCGCTGCGGGCACGACGGTCAGCTCGAAGCGAACCAGCACCCACAGGGTCGCGAACATCACGACACCGAACCAGGTTTGGGTCAGGGCTCGGCCGGTGGCGTCCGCGGCCAACAGCAGTATTCGCGGGGTGAGTGTCGACCACGCAACGCCCAGCGTGCCGAGGTTGCGCTCGTAGGCGAGCGCGACCGCAACCGACTGCATAGTCGTGGTCACCCACGCCATCACGACAACGCCGACGGCGGTGAAGGCGAGGTAGTTGTCCGTGCCCGCCACGGCGGCAAAGCGCGCGGCCTGCGACTCGTCGGGTCCGGCCAGCGCGCGAGCGTTGAGCACCACCGGCAGGGTGAGCGTCAGCGCGGCGATAATGCCGATTTGCCAGAACCAGCCCTCGCGCCACTGCGTGCGCCGGGCCTTGCCGGCGACGGCGACAAACGCCGCCGCGTGAGCTGGCGCCCGGCGCCAGAATTCAAACACGTTCAAACGGGCCTTCCAGGCGCACGCCGGTGAGCTTGATGAAGGCGTCCTCGAGCGTGGCGTCGCGCAGGCGGGCGTCCTCGATGGTTACGCCGTCCCGGCGCAGCCGTTCGTCGAACGTGTGGGCCGTGCGCCAGCCGTCGGCCGCGCGCACCGCCGCCTCAATGGACCCGTCGTCCGCCGGGTCGCCCCACCACAGCGCCTGGTCGCCCAGGGCGGTTCGGGCGGCCTGCAGGTCGCCGTTGAGGCGCAGCTCGAGCCGCGGCTCCA
>DAOUHO010000064.1:0-22684 GCA_034428595.1 Chloroflexota bacterium
ACGATCCCGACTCGCTGGAGAATCTGCTGGACCTCGCCCGTTTGCCCAACGTCTACGTCAAGCTCTCGGGCTATCCCCACAACACCGGCGACGCCTATCCCTACCTGCGCGCCCGACCCTTCATTGAGCGCATGCTTGGCGCCTTTGGGTCATCGCGCGTGATGTGGGGCAGCGACTGGCCGGTCTGCCTGGCCCATGCGACCTATCGCCAGGCCTTCACGTCCGCCTGGGAGCTGCCGTCGCTGACCGACCGCGACCGCGAATGGATCTTCAGCCGCACCGCGCGCCGCGCGTGGCGCATTCCGGACGGCCGGGCCTGAGCTAAATAAGAAATCCGGGTGCAAGGCCGGGCGGAGGCCTTGCACCCGGATGAAGTCCGGGAAAGCGCCTAGGCGGGCTGGAGGTGACCCTCCAGCTGTTCCCGCAGGTGCCTTTCCGGCAAGACGCCCACGACTCGATCAACTTCCTGGCCATTCCGGAAGAGGATCAGCGTCGGGATGCCTCGCACGCCGTGCTGGTTCGGCGCGTCGGGGCTTGCGTCCACGTCCACCTTCACGAACTTCAAGCGTCCAGCGAACTCGCTGGCCAGCTTCTCAAACGTCGGCGCGAGCATACGACACGGCGCGCACCATTCGGCCCAGAAGTCGACGATCACGAGGCCGTCCGCCTCCAGGACTTCCAGTTGGAAGTCGGCGTCGGTTGCGTGCGTCAGGTTGTCGGCCGTGTCGGCCACCATTGCTCGCCCCTGAGGGGAGGTGCGGAATCCAAGCACCTCAACTTTAGGCCGGGTCGGCGGCCGCGTCCGTCGGAATCGTCACAAAAGCCGAGCGCATTTGCGCGGCGGCACGCAAGACAGCCAAGCAGGACCCGTCGCCCGGCTTCAGACCCTTGGCCCCGGTCTACTCGATCTTGATCTGCTCGGCGGATGAGGCCTGACGCTCCGACGGATCCAGCGTTTGGATGCCGGCGTCCAGGACCTCACGCAGGCTCAGCAGGACTTCCCGGACGGCGCCACGCATGTGGCCGCTCGCCTTGCCCAGCCCGACCTGCGGCCGGTCGATTTCGATCGTGATCCGAAGGGGCGCCTGGTGCCGCTGGGCCCCGTTCGTTGCACCTTCAGTCATGGTCGCGTGCCCCCCTCGTTTGGGTGCGTCCCGTCTCGCAGTATATGACCCGCCCGCGGTCCGGCGGCCTCGCTTGGATGACTGGGATCACGCCTGCGCCGCCGGAGTCGCGCTGGCCACCGGATCGCCGCAATAGGCGCAAAAGCGCGAGTCGGCGCGGATGATGCGGCCGCAGGTCTCGCACACGGTTTCCAGCGGCAGCTGCTCGCCACAGTTCACGCAGTACCGGGCGTCCCACGGATTGGAAGCCCCGCACGTGCCGCAGCCGCGGTCGACGGTTCCGCTCGCCGCCGGTGAGGCGCCTGCCCCGCGCGGGGCGGTCTGGGCGCGGGCCCGGCGGAGCATCGCCACTTCCAGGCCAAGAGTTTCCGCCACCGCGTCCAGGTCGTTGTCCGGCACGTGCATGATCTTGCCCGTCTCGACGTCGCTCACCCATGGGCGGTCGCGGTCGATGCGGCTGGCCAGCTCAGCCTGCGTCAGGCGCTTGCGCTTGCGGGCGCTGAACAGCATCGCGCCCAGGGCGCCACGGTCGATATCGCGAAACGCTCGCTTCTGCAGCTTGCGCCGCACCACGCACCTCGCTGAAGCCCCGCCGTTCGCGGGGGCGGAATGCTAGCACGCCCCATATCCACCGTCTATGGGATTTGGGAACAAAATCTCTGCCGTCCTTCTGCGACATCTCACATTGCCTCATATTGTTCCTACAACCGGTCGTCCCCGTGAGCCACGTATCGGGCCGCCGCCAGCGCCCCCACAACCATCAGCGCACCGATCAGCAGGAAGACGCGGTCCAGCCCCAGCCACTCGCCCAGCACGCCCGCGCTCACGGGGCCGAGGAACATGCCCAGCGCGTAGACGCCCTGAAACACGCCCATCGCCGTGGCGCGTTCGGCCGGAGCCGCGCGCTCGATGCTGTGCGCCATCAGCGCCGGGAACACGAGCCCGCGACCGAATCCCCCGATCCCCTGCACGAGGGTAAGCACCGCCAGGTTCGGCAGAATCGGAATCAGAACGCTCGATATCGCCGTCAGAAGAAATCCAAACACGGCGGCCAGGCGGCCATTCAGCCGGGCCCCGGCCACGACCAGTACCAGCGCGCCCACGCCGTTGGCCGTAACGGCGACGGTCCCGAGCAACCCCAGGTCGAAGTTGCTCGCGCCGAGCGAATCCGCCCAGAGCGGAACGAAGGCGAACGTGAGGCCAAACTGTGCGTATTGCAGCAGGGCGGCCAGCGCTGCGGCCACCAGAGTGCTGCGGCGCGTACCCGCGCGTGCCAGTGCCTGGACCTGCGGCGGCTGTCCCTGCGGAGCGCGGGCGTGATCCGGCAGCGGCAGCAGAACGACTATCCCGGCCAATCCAAGCCCGACGGCGACCCAGAACGTCGTGGCAACCGTGCCGGCGTCGGCCACCGCGCCGCCGATCAACATGATCACGACCTGGCTGGCCGCGCTCAGTCCCACGGCGATGCCGGTCGCCCGAGCCACCGTCCGGCTGGGAAAGAACTCGGCCAGGTGCACCGAGGCGATCACGAAGGTCGACGCGCCCAGGCCGGTGACCGCCCGCCCCACGACCAGCAGCCAAGCAGCGGGCGATAGCGCCAGCGCCGCCGCCCCCGCCGCGTTGGCCAGCATGCCGCCAATCAGAAAGGGCTTGCGGCGCGCCACGCGGTCCGACCACACCCCGATCGGGATGCGCAACAGGAGCTGCGTCAGGCCATACGCGCCCACCACCAGGCCGACCATTCCCAGCGAAGCCCCCAGGTCGCGCGCATACGTCGGCAGCACGGGCACGTAGACGTAGAGCGACATCCAGAACAGCACGTGGGCGGCGATGGCGAGGGCGCGGTGGGTCGGAGCCGGGGCGCGCATCACTCGATGGGCGCTGCGGGCGCGGCTATTCCGACGGAATGGTGAGTTGCTGGCCGATCTGCAGGCTGTCCGGGTCTACCAGCCGGTTGGCTTCCACGAGCTCATCGATCGTCAATCCAAAGCGTCCCGCAATTCCGGACAGCGTGTCGCCGGCCTGCACCGTGTAGACGAACGGCGTGGGCGTGGGCGTGGGTCGCGCCACCGGCGTCGCCGTCGGGGTGGGGTTCGGCGTCGGAGTCGCGATTACGTTTTCGAACGCCCGGTTGGGATCGTCAATGATCGCTGTCGGGCTCACCACCGGCGACTGCGTCGGCACGGGCTCGGCCGTGCCGGGATCTTCCGGCCGGAGCAGCAGGAACCACAGCAGGAACACCAGAAACGCCACCACCAGCATTCCGACGAAAAGCTCGCTGCCGCGTCCTACCGTTCGGTCCGAGTCCTGCATGCGCCGCCCGGCCTAGTGGCTCGCCGCCGGGGGCGGGTTTGCGCGCGTGGCTGGCAGCCGCGGCCGTTGCCGCATCGCCGCCTACGCGCCGCTGGCCACGGAGGCCATCGTCTCGTGAGTCGACGCACGCGGCGTGCGGCCCATGGCGTAGTAGGCGAACCCAAGCTGGGCCATGCGTGCGGGGTCGTGCATGTTGCGTCCGTCCACCAGTACATTTCCGCGCATCGCCGCCCGCATCGCGGCCCAGTCGAGCTCCCGGAATTCGTTCCACTCCGTGGTGATCAGTACCGCGTCGGCGCCCTGCGCCGCCTCGAGCGGTGACGCGGTCAGCGTCATTCGGTCGCCGAGCTCCTCCAGCGCCCGCGGTCCGGCGACCGGGTCGTAGGCACGCACTGCGGCTCCTTCGCCCGAGAGCAGATGGATGATGTCCACCGCCGGGGCGTCGCGCACGTCGTCGGTGTTCGGCTTGAACGATAGACCCAGCACGGCAATCGTCCGGCCGCGCAGCTCGTCCAGCCCATCTCGCAGCTTGCGCACCGCCGAATGACGCGCGTCGCGATTGATCTCCATCACCGCGCGCAGCAGTTGCGGGTGGCAGCCGTGGACCAACGCCATGTGCTCGAGCGCGCGCACGTCCTTCGGGAAACAGCTTCCGCCCCACCCGATGCCGGCATTCAGATAGCCGCGCCCCACCCGGCGGTCCAGCTCCATGCCGTGTCCCACGACCTCAACGTCGGCGCCCAAGGCCTCGCAGATGGCGCCCATTTCATTGATGAACGAGATGCGCGTGGCCAGGAATGCGTTCGAGGCGTATTTGATCATCTCGGCGGTGCGCAGGTCCGTGATGATGATGGGGCAGTCGAACGTCCGGTACAGCTCGGCCACGCGCCGCGCGGCGGCCTCGTCGCTCGAGCCGATCACGACCCGATCCGGCTTGAGAAAGTCCTGGATCGCCGACCCTTCGCGCTGGAATTCCGGATTCGATACCACCGGAAAGTCGTCGGCGCCGTGCTCGCGCAGGATGCGCGAGATCAGGTCGCCCGTGCCCAGGGGCACGGTGCTCTTGGTGACGATCGTCGCCCCGGCCGTCATGACGGGCGCGAGGGCGGACACGGCAGAATCGACCCCCGCCAAGCTGGCTTCGCCGGCCGCGCCGGTCGGTGTGTCCACGGCAATGAAGATGAACTCGCGACCGGGGACAGCCTCGTCGTAGTCGGTGGAGAACCGCAGACGGCCGGCCCGCACGCCGCGATCGATCAGCGTCTCCAGGCCCGGCTCGTAGATCGGCACGTGTCCCGCGCGCAGAGACTCGATCTTCGCCTCGTCGATGTCGAGGCAGGTCACCTCGTGTCCAAGGTCCGCAAAGCATGCGCCAACGGTCAGCCCCACATAGCCTGTGCCCACCACCGATAGCGTGCTCAGCGGTCATGCTCCTCACGCCGGCCAACGCCGGCACGTCGACTCGCGCCCCCAAGTTTAGTAGGCCCGCGGCGACTTGGACCGGAGTCGATCCGGATCGGGTTCATGGTGGTGCGATACGCTCGCGGCCTGCCGGGAGCAAACTGACATCGGGACCGGTGTCGAGCAGACCGCCAGTGCATGACTACTTGGAGACGCTGACGTGCAGCGCCTGCGATGGCGCGCACGACCCGCGTCAGATCCACACGGTCTGCCGCGAATGCGGACACTCGCTCCTCCCGCGCTACAACCTGCGCCGGGTCGCGCGCGCGGTTGCGCCGGACGAGGTGGCCCGCCGTCCCCGCGGCATCTGGCGCTTTCGTGAGCTCCTGCCGCCGGTGGCGGCGGGTGGAGAAGCGGGTCTTGGCGCGGGCGATACGCCCCTGCTGCCGTTGCGGCGGCTCGGCGAGCGGCTCGGCATGCCCCATCTCTGGCTGAAAGATGAGGGCGCAAATCCGACGGGAACGTTCAAAGCCCGCGGAGCCGCCGTCGGGGTCGCCGCCGCCGCGGCCCTGGGTGTCCGCGAGTTGGCCATCCCCACGGCGGGCAACGCCGGCAGCGCCTGGGCCGCCTACAGCGCCGCTGCCGGCCTGCCTATCCACGTGGTGATGCCGATTGACACGCCGCTTCCGATCAAGGCGGAATGCGCCGCCTACGGCGCCGACGTCACCGAGGTCGACGGCCTCATCAGCGACGCCGCGCGCATCGTGGGCGAGCGCGCCGCGCGTCACGGCTGGTTCGACGCCTCCACCATGCGCGAGCCCTACCGCGTCGAGGGCAAGAAAACCATGGGGCTCGAGATCGCCGAAGCGTTCAACTGGAAGCCGCCGGATGCCGTGCTCTACCCAACGGGCGGCGGCGTGGGCCTCATCGGCATCTGGAAGGCCATGCGCGAGCTTGACGAAATGGGCTGGCTCGAGGGCCCAGCGCCGCGCTTGATCGCCGTCCAGGCCGCCGGATGCGCCTCCATCGTGGACGCGTGGGAGGCGGGCGCGGCCACGGCCGAGCGCGTGGCCGATGCGCACACGGTCGCGCCGGGGCTGAGGGTGCCCCTGCCGTTCGCGCATGCCCTGGTGCTCCGGGCCATCCGCGAGACGGGTGGGACCGCCGTGGCCGTCGGCGACGACGAGCTCATGGCGGCCATGTCGGAGATTGCCGAAAGTGAAGGCGTCTTTGCCTGTCCTGAGGGTGCCGCGCTGCTGCCGGCGCTGCGGCGGCTGCTCGAGCGTGGCGACCTGACGCGCGACGCGACCGTCGTGCTGCTCAACACCGGGAACGCCTTGAAGTACACGGACCTCATGCACGCGCCCGGCGGGCCTGCCGCATGACCGACGTCGATCGCCCCACGGTGATGGTGACCGAATCGATCGACCCGGCCGGCATCGAGTACTTGGGGCGGTTCGCTCAGATCGTCACTCCCGCCGCCCCCGACGAAGCGGTCATCATGGCTGACGCCGGGTGTGTCGACGCCATGCTGGTGCGAGTGGCGCCGATCACGGCGCGGGTCATCGACGCGGCTCCGCGACTGCGCCATATCCAGAAACACGGGGTGGGCGTGGACGCCATCGACGTGGCCCACGCAACGGCGCGCGGCATTCCGGTCAGCTTCACGCCCGAGGCCAACGCCACGGCGGTGGCCGAGCACGCGGTGACGACGGCACTTTCGGCGTTCAAACGGCTGGCGATCCAGGACGCCATCGTGAGCGCGGGTCAGTGGCGGGAGGCTATGACCCTCCCGGTGCACGAGCTGGCCGGACGTACGGCGGGCGTTGTGGGGGGTGGGCGAATTGGGCGGAAGGTTGTTCACGCCTTGGTTCACGGCTTCGGCATGCGGGGGCTGATCTTCGATCCCTATCTCACGCCGGCAGACGTCACGGACGAAGGAATCGAACTGACGGCCACGCTGCCTGAGCTGCTGCAGCAGGCCGACCTGGTGTCGCTGCACGTGCCGCTGACCCCGGCCACGCGGCACTTGATCGACGCTGAGGCGCTGGCGGCCATGCGGCCGACGGCCGTGCTGGTCAACACCTGCCGGGGGCCAGTGGTGGATGAGGCCGCACTGGCCCAGGCGCTCGAAGACGGTCGCATCGCCGGGGCGGCCATCGACGTGTTCGAGCGGGAGCCGCCGGTGTCGAGTCCGCTGCTCGAGGCGCCCAACGTCTTGCTGTCGCCCCACTTCGCCGGACTCACGACGGAGTCCAACCGGCGAATGGCGGTGCACGCGGTGTCGGAGGTTCGCCGCGTCCTGGCGGGTGAGCCGCCGCGGTGGTGCATCAATCCCACGGCGCTGGGGGCGTCGGCCTAGGGAAGAATCGACCGGGCAGCCGGAGGAGACGCGCGATGGCGACCGCACGCCGCATCGACCGCCTGCGGTCCGTGGCGGCGGCCCGGCGGGCCGGCCTGACGGTCGTGCTCGAAGACATTCACGATCCGCACAACGCGGAGGCCGTATTCCGCAGTTGCGACGCGTTCGGCGTGCAGCAGGTCCACCTCGTGTTCGAGCACGAGACGCCGTTCAAGCCGCGCCGCGTCGGCAAGGCCTCGTCCGCCTCGGCCAACAAGTGGCTGAGTTTCACGGTGCACCGCTCGACCGCCGAATGCCTGAGCGCGCTGCGGGCGTCGGATCACGTGCTGGCGGCTGCCGCCCCGCCTCCGCAGGGGCGCAATCTGGCCGAAACTGAGCTCACGGCGCCGCGGCTGGCGCTGCTGTTCGGCAATGAGCATCGCGGTCTCTCCGAGGAGGCGCTGGCCGCTGCCGATCAAGTCATCGGCATCGCGATTGTCGGCATGGTGCGCAGCCTCAATCTTTCCGTGGCCGCCGCCATATGCCTCCACGAAGCCACGCGCCAGCGCGCCGCGACGGGCCGCGACTATCGACTGTCCGCCGACGAGCAAGACCAACTTGTGGCCGAGTGGCTCGACCGTGCCTAGCAGGTTGAGTGGAGCGCGGCGCACGCCCGGTCTATGCTCAATGCGCGTCACGTGTTCCTTGTCGGCGCCGCGCGCCACGAGCAGGAGTCAACGCTCATGACCGGGGATGTCTTCTACCGCGAGGTCAAGCCGGCGCGCTCCCCCCGGGGCTCCATCGTCCCGCCGGGGTGCCACGTCGAGACGGTGGATGGCCGCCAGGAGCTCCGCATTCCCGCGGACGTGACGCATGTCGAGACGCCGATCGTCTTTCCTGGGTTCACCGTCGTCGTCGAAGGCGACGAGTTGACCGTGGATGGACCGACCATCGTGGATGCGGCGCTCGCCGCCGAAGGTCTCGAAGCCCCCAACACGACGTTGACCACACCCAAGGAGGTCGAGGTCATCGGGCTTCTGCGCGTCAAGTCGGTATCCGCGCGCATCGTTCGCGGCGCCCGCATCGAAGCCGAAGCCATCGACGCCGGCGTTTCCACGCGGGCCGAGGAGGCCATCGTCGCCCGCACAGTGACCGTGCGTGATGGCGCCATTCGTGCGCCCCAGCTCATTGCCGCGAGTGCCAGCGGCGAAAACGCCGCCGAGTCGCATGTCGCCTGGGACGACGCCCTGGCGCAAGGCCTCGTGCCGGAGTGGCTGCGCGACAGCTGACCCCGGCGATGCAGGCGGATGCCGCGTCCGATGCCGACGGGTACACCCTGTTCGCGTCGGTCTACGACCAGTGGCAGCAGACCTACGGGGCCGAGTACGCGCATCTCGTCGCGCCGCATGTCGATGAGCGACTGGCGCGCCTGCTGGGCGGGCCGCCCCGCAACCTGATCGACCTGGCCTGCGGCACGGGTACGCACGCGTTGCGCCAGGCGTCGCGCGGCGTCGCCGTCACCGGCCTCGACCTGTCGGAAGCCATGCTCACCGTCGCCCGGGCCAAGGCCGAGGCTGCCGGGTGTCCCGTGACGCTCGTCCACGCCGATATGCGCTCATTCGATCTGCCCAAACCCGTCGACGCCGTGACGTGCCTCTACGCATCGCTCAACCACCTGACCGGTCCACCCGAGCTGGCGCTGACCTTCTCGCGCGTCGCCGCGCACCTGCGTCCCGGCGGAGCGTTCGTTTTCGACCTGAACACCCGTGCCGGATTCGAGGCGCTGTGGCGCAAACCGGGCACGGACCGCGGCCCGGGACTCATGATCGATCGGCGCTACGTCTGGGACGACGACGAACCGTGGGTCGCCATGCAC
Source organism: Chloroflexota bacterium (assembly GCA_034428595.1). Classification (GTDB taxonomy): domain Bacteria; phylum Chloroflexota; class UBA11872; order UBA11872; family UBA11872; genus JAJECS01. The sequence goes on from DAOUHO010000064.1 coordinate 9,056, forward strand.
CTGACCATCGAGCGCCGATCTGGTGAAACCGTCGAGTGCGGCCGTTCCGTTCTGCGGGCGCGCTGGTTCGAAGACCGGGAGGTGCGGACGGCGCTGTCGCACGCGGGTCTGGTGCTTGCCGACTGCACGCCGTTCAACCCCTTCCCGGAGGTCGACCGTCCGGGCATCAAGCAACTCTGGTCGGCCACCCGCCCCGACGGCGACGGCTAAAGCGGGCCGAGTTGCGCGTAGCTGGTGGGGTCGTCCACGCCGGCGTCGATGAAACCGCGTCGGCGTTCGCCGCACTTGCCGCACACGCCGCAGTGGCCGCCGTCCACCGGGTCGGCGCATGACAGCGCGTGCTGCACCGGCAGGTGGGCGCCGGCGCGAATCACATCGGCCTTGTGCATGCCGGCCAGCGGCGTGAGGATGTGCACCGGCGCGTCCAGCGCCAGGCCCGCCGACTGTTCCAGGCTGCGAAAAAACTCGGGCCTGGCATCCGGAAACGGGTTACTGACGAGGATGCCGATGGCGACGCGGGCGATTCCGTGGATCGCGCCGTAGGTCGCCGCCGTGCTGAGCAGCAGCAGGTTGCGGCCCGGCAGATACCACTCCTCATCCGGCCGGCTGGCGTCGGGCACGTCCTCGCCGCCGGTGCTCCAGTGCCGGCCGTAGAGCGAGCGCGCGCCAAGATCGAGCTCGACCAGCGGCTGCACGGAAGCGTTGCCCAGGGCCTCGAAATACCGCTCGAGGGCGTCCCGCTCGGCGTCTTCCCACTTGAGCCCGGCCCGCACGAAGAGCGGCGCCACTCGGTCGAACTCCCGCGCCAGCAGGCCCGCCATGATCGCGCTGTCGAGTCCGCTCACCAGCGCGGCGACGGTGCGCGGCTGCGGCATTCGGCTTGCTCCCGGCGTGTGCGGGAACGTACACCGCCCCGCGCGGAACCCATGCTAGGTTAGAGGCGACCGCACTGCCTCTTGGCGCGACCACGGCGGTTGCGCACCAGCGAGCCCCCCATGGATCTTCAAGGCGCCACAGTTGTCGTCACCGGCGGCGCGATCCGGGTGGGACGCCATGTCGCCGGGCGTCTGGCCGAGCGCGGCGCCAACATCGTGGTGAACTACCGAACCTCGGCGCGCGAAGCCGAGGCGGCAGTCGCGGAGTTTCAGGAGCGGGGCGTCGGCAGCCTGGCCGTCCAGGCGGATGTTTCGACCCGCGCCGGCGTGCAGGCAATCCTCGACGCGGCGGTGGATGAGTTTGGGTCGGTCGAGGTGCTCATCAACAATGCGTCCATTTACGACCCGACGCCATTCGCCGAGCTGGACGAGGCGGATTTCGATCGGAACATCGCCGTCAACCTCAAGGGGCCTTACCTGGGATGCTGGCTGTTCGGTGGGCACATGCAGGCGCAGGGGCGGGGCAAGATCGTCAACGTCGCCGACTGGGCGGTCGAGCGTCCCTACGTGAACTACGCGCCCTATTTCGTCGCCAAGGGCGGCGTCGTGGCGCTCACCCGCGTCATGGCCAAGGAGCTCGCGCCCGCCGTCCAGGTGAACGCCGTCGCCCCGGGACCTATCCTGATGCCGGCGGACTTTGACGAGGAGACGATTCGCGCGGTGGAGCGAGCCACGCCCCTGGGACGCATCGGACACCCCGAAGACATCGCCCAGACGATTCTCTATCTCGTCGAGGGCACCGACTTCGTGACGGGCGCCGTTGTTCCGGTCGATGGCGGCCGCACTGTCTCGTGAGCTAATGGAGGCCGGTCATGTATGAGATCGTCAAGCACATCGACTTCTGCTTCGGCCACCGCTTGCTGGATTACGACGGCAAGTGCAACCAGCCCCACGGCCACAACGGTCGCGCGGAGATACGCCTTCAGGCGGATTCGCTGGACGACCTGGGGATGGTCGCCGATTTCCGTGACGTGCGGCGCACGGTTGAATCGTGGATCAACGCCAATCTCGACCATCGCATGATCTTGCTGCGCGGCGACCCGCTGATCGATGCCATTGAAAGCCTCGGCCAGCGCGCCTACGTGATGGACGAAAACCCCACCACCGAGAACATGGCCCGCATGCTGTTCCAGGAGGTGCGGCAGCTCGGATTGCCAGTGGTTGGGGTGACCCTGTGGGAGACGCCGGACTCCTACGCCACCTATGCGCCCGAGCCGGCGCGCGCGGCGCGGCCAAACGGAGCGACGCGCGCTTCGGTGACCTCCACCTAGCTCGCTGAGGCGCATGGCCGCACGGGCGCGTGTCCAGGCCCATCGGCCGGTCCAGCCGCGGTTGGGCGGAACGCGTAACGCCGTGACGGGCTGGCGTGCGGCCCTGTGTGTGCCGGGTCTGCTTGCCCTCCTGGCGCTGGGCGGCTGCGAGACGACGCCCGAAGAGACCGTCCCCACGGCCGCGCCTTCACCCGTGCCGGTCGCCGCGACGCCTGCCCTAACGCCGACGTCCCGACCCACGCCCGAACCGACGCCACTCCCCGTCGGCACGCCCACGCCGCGGTCGTTCGCTGACTTTGGCGACGCGCCCGACGGCGTCTCCGCCGGCTATCCGAATCCGCGGGTGATCGGGCGCTTTCCCACCCGGCTGTCGTCGCTGACGGCTGAAGGCCCGGGAGCCCACGTCCGCCGACCTGGGCTCGACCGGCTCGGCTCCAGCGTGACGGCCGAGTCGGACGCCGACGATGAGGACGACACTGACGGCGTGCCCAACCTGGTCAATCAGGACGCCGGCGACGACGGCGTGCTCGGGCTGTCGGTGAGCCTCGCGCCGCCGCGGGCTCTGGCTCAGCTCACCGTCGCGGTCACCTTGGCCCCTGCCGCTCCGGCTGGTCCGCGCCGCATCAATGTCTTGATCGACATCGATCGCGACGGCCGCTGGACGAGTCCGGCGGAATGGGTACTGCAGGACTGGGAAGTGGAGCTCGAGCCGGGAGCGTCCGAAACCTTCGTCAGCCCCGGCTTCTCAATGCTTGACGGCCAGGTGTTGCCGGAAGGTGCCTGGATGCGCGTGGTGCTCACGCGCGAGAGCCTGGCCGGCGAGCCGTGGGACGGCAGCGGGAGCTGGGAGTTCGGCGAGGTTGAGGACTACCGGCTGGCGCTGCCGGAGATTTCGCGCCCGGACGGCTCGCGTCCGGCTCTCGCGGTCGTGGAGTGTCCCAGCCAGCTTGAGTGGGTCGAGGCGGTGGTCGTGCTGGAGGCCGCCTGCGCGGTCACCAATATCGGCGAGGAGGGCGACTTCACGGCACGCGTGGTGCGCAGTGCGGGTTCGGTCACGCTCGTTCCCGACACGGTGACGAGCGAGACCCTCCACGCCGGCGCCACGCGGACCGCCGCGTTCGTGCTGGTGCGTGCCGACGCGGAAACCACCTGGCGGGTGCGCCCAATCACGGTGTCGATGGCTGGGCAGGTCGATTCGGGTGTCGTGGTGCTCGGCCTCACGCCTCACCGAACCGCCCTCAGCGTCAGACCAGCCGATCCAGCCGTGCGCACGTTTGATCGCGACGCGCAGGAGGACTACTTCGACATCACCAACCTATCGCCGACTGAAGGATTTGGCTTTGCCGACATTCAGCGGGTCGCCCTGGGCACGGCCGCCATCGACAGCGTCGGACTCGACATTCTGCGTCGGGTGTACTTCACCGTGGGTGGATTGAGCGGAGCGGTGGCCGGCGACTACGTAGCCGCCATCATCGACATGGTCGAACCGATCCCGCTGACCGATTCCGCGCTCGGCTGGCGCGTGTCGCTGGCGCTCGAAGCCAATGACGACCCGGCGGATAACTGGCGGCCTCGGGTGCGGGACTTCGACCTCTATCAGGGCACCGATCATTGGTACGAGCTCATATATCTGCCGACCCTCGATCCGGCGTGGCGCATCCAGCGCCGCGTCGCGCTGGCGCCCTCGCAGGCGCTTCCGTCGAACGCCATCGCCTTCATCGACGGACGGCGTGTGTTGCTGCTGATCCCGGAGTCCGAGCTGGAGCGCGCGAACGCCGACCTGCGCTTCCGCGTGATGACCTTCGTGCACGAGCCCGACGATCCGAGCGGCACGGTCAATCCCTCGATGGCCGATGTCTTCCCGCCGCTCGATCAGCCGCTGCAAACGTTCGGCCCTCGCACCGACCCGCTCGGATAGGCCGGGCGACGCATCTGCCAGGGTTGGCCGTCATCGGAGATTCCGGGAGTGCCACTGAGCGGTGTGTGGCGTAAGGTTCGCAGGCAGCGCTCCAGGGGAGGCACGCCGCTGAACGGTCGCCATATCGGCCGGCGTCGCGTTCTGGCGCTGGGCGCCGCGTCCGCGCTGCTGCCCGTGCTGGCCGGGGCTGCAACGACCGTGCCGGCGGCCGCGGACTCCACGGCCACCGTGCCGGACTACGACTTTCCCATCGAGAACGGCCGCCACTACCCCCAAGCCAGCGACGAGTCCGGCCGCGGCTACGAGGTCCGCAACGTCGGCGGCGCCGCCTGGTGGGATAGCTATCGAGGCCTCGGCGGGCTGCCGGTGCTGGGTCCGCCGCGCAGCGCGACATTCGCGGCCAATGGGTTCGAATATCAGGCCTTGCGGTACGGCCTGCTGCAATGGAAAGCGGGCGAAGGTCGCGTGGTGCTGGCGAACGCCCTCGAGATCATGGACCGCGCCGGGCACACCGATTGGCTCTACGCCGCGCGTCAAGTGCCCCGCCCCATCGAGCACGACGGCTCCACGTCATTCCAGCATGCCGTCGAGATTCGCACCGGCTGGCTCACCGACGACGCGATCCGCGGAGTGTTCGAGTCCAACCCCGACCCCATCGGTCGCCTCGTCTGGACCGCCGACCATTCCCGCGATCGGTGGGGGCTGCCGATGTCCCGCCCCGAGCGCCTGGGACCGTTCGTGGCGCAGCGATTCCAACGCGGAGTCCTACAGCACTGGATCGACGAGGTGGAGGGACTCCCGGCGCCCGGCAGTGTCACGGCGGTGCTGCTGGATGAGGTGCTGCGGGACGCCGGCGTGATGCCCGAGGCGGCGCTCGCTTCGGTCGACTCGGCGGCGGCGGTGACCCAAGCGGCTGGGAAGACCGTCGGCGACCAGCTGGAAACCGCCATCAACGCCCGCCTGGCCGGCGAGCCGGGCAACTGGGCGGTCTACGCGGCGCCCGCCGGATCCGACGCCGAGGTCGCCATCAACGCCGACACGGTGGTGCTGGCGGCGAGCCTGTGGAAGCTCCCCGTGCTCGTCGAGGCCTACCGCCAGCGCGCCGTCCTCGGTCTCAGCTTCGACACCCTGCTCGAGATGAACCAGAGCGTGATCGAGCGCGTCGATCCCCCGGCGACGCTCGCACCGGGCCAGCGCGTCACCATCGACTATGCGTTGGAGCGGACCATGACCGTCAGCGACAACACGCACGCAGTCTTGCTCGGCGATCGAATCGGCTACGCCAACATGCAGTGGACGCTGGGTCAGCTCGGCCTCACCGCCACCGACGTTCTCACGACGCACCCGGTGACGACGGCGCGCGAGGCGGCCAGGCTGCTGGAGGTCGCGCTGGGCATGCGGCCGGCGCACTGGTCGCGGTCGCTGGCCGACGTGCAGGGCATGCGCACCCTGCTGCTCGGTGAGACACGCAACAACCGCATCCCCGCCCGGCTGCCCGCGGGGACGGCCGTGGCCCACAAGACCGGCGACCTGGCGGGAATCTCGAACGACGCCGGGGTCGTCTACGCATCGACCGGCCCCATTACCATCGTGATCCTGGCGCGCGACCTTCCAGGGCACGTACGCGCCGAGGCGACGGCGGCCGAGATTGCCGCCATGATCGTCAGCGGCTACGACCCCCAGGTTGTGCAAGGTTCCTCACCGGCCGGCTGAAATCACGGGTGAACATCCAGCGCGGTCGCGTGTTCCTCGGGGGTCAAAGTGAACTACTCCCCGGTTGACGGCTGGCGGGTCGATCCTAGAAAATAGAGCAATCGCCCCGGCTGTCTTCGACGGCCGGGAGGGGTCGCCTTCGGTCGCCCCCTTATTTTTTGACATACGCGCCAACGTCTACATCGACGGCGTTAACCTCTACTACGGGGCGTGTAAAGGCACTCCGAATCGCTGGCTCGACCTGCGTGAGCTTTGCCGGCGCAGTATTCGTCCGGGTGACGATCTGTATCGCATTTGCTACTTCACGGCAGATATCCGCGGCGATCAGGCGAAGGTGATACGCCAGCAGCTGTAACAACGAGCCCTGCGCACTATTGACAATCTCACCATCTACAAGGGCCGATTCTCACGGCATCCGCGTTGGATGCCACTGGTCAACCCACCGACTGGCGGCCCACAGCACGCCTACGTGTCTCGGACTGAAGAGAAGGGCTCCGATGTCAATCTGGCGGTCCATCTTGTTCTCGACGCCGCCCGCCGCGACTTTCAGAGCGCCTACGTTCTATCTGGCGACACCGACTTGGTCGAGGCCATCCGCGTTGTGACTCAGGAGTTTAGACGCCCAGTTCACGTGATCAGCCCGCATGGCGGCAAGGGGCGCCGGCTGCAGCAGGCCGCAACTTCGTACGCACCGCTTGATCATGAGCTCTTGCCGGAGTGTCAATTCCCGCAAGAGCTTTCCGACCATCGCGGCACATTTCACAGGCCTCCGGAGTGGGGATGAGGTCGTGTCGGATTCCACGCCGGCAGGCTGAAGGCGTGAGCGTTCCATCAGCCCCTCCTTTGTGCGTGATGTCACGCACCCTCGGGTGACCTGGGCAGTACCATCTAGTAACAGATTCGCGTTGCTCATGGAGCGGACCATGTTCGAACGGCTCTTTGGCTCCCGCGCCGCCGTGGCGCCGGACACGCCCGACGTCAGCCCACGACCGCCCGAGCTGCGCGAACCGCGCCTTCCTCCCGGCCAGACCCTCACCTCCAAATGGCCCGTGCTGCACTACCAGGAGCCGGCTGCCTACGACATGGCCCGCTGGGACTTCCGCGTGACCGGACTCGTGGAAGAAGAGGCGCGCTGGAGTTGGGACGAGTTCATCTCCCTGCCGCGCACCGAGATCGTTTCGGATATCCACTGCGTCACCCACTGGAGCCGCTACGACAACCGCTGGGAGGGCGTGCACGTGCGCGAGGTGCTCAAGCGCATCAAGCCGCTGCCCGGCGCGGACTACGTGATGATCCACGCCGACCCCGGCTACACCACCAACGTGACCCTGGCCGAGCTCGACCAGGACGACGTGCTCTTCGCCATCAACCACGACGGCGGCCCGCTGCCGCAACAGCACGGCGGACCGCTGCGGCTGGTTCTGCCCAGCCTCTACTTCTGGAAGAGCGCCAAGTGGGTGCGTGGCCTGGAATTCATGGACCATGAGGAGGCCGGATTCTGGGAGAAGGGCGGCTATCACGTTCGCGGCGACCCCTGGCTCGATGAACGCTTCGGCGGGCGCGTGCGCATGACCATGCAGGAGGCTCGATCCCGAGCGCTCCGTGAAGGCCGGCGGGTCGTCGAATAGCCTGCCGCGTTCGTCGCCCCGGCTAAGCCGCCGTACGCTTATGGCGTTGACCTCAAGGATGCCCTGATGTCCCTCGACCCGACCTACGCCGACCTCGCGCTCGATCGGCCCGTGGCCGACGTCGACCCGCTGGTGGCCGATCTCATCGAGCGCGAGCACGCGCGTCAGCGCGACAAGCTCATCCTCATCCCGTCCGAAAGCCTCACGCCCAAGCCGGTGCGCGACGCGCTGGCGTCGCCCTTCACCAGCATCTACGCCGAGGGCTACGCGGCGGCCGCCATGATCCGTGACCAGGAATCGGCTCTGGCCGACCTCGACCGGCAGCTCGCCCGCACCCGGCGCTACGGCGATCGCCGCTACTACCGCGGCAATGAGTTCAGCAACCTGGTGGAGGCGCTGGCGCAGCGCCGCTGCGCGGACCTCTTCGCCAACGACCGCGTGGCGGCGGACGGCCTGTGGATCAACGTGCAGCCGCTCTCGGGCGCGGCGGCCAACAACGCCGTCGAGGAAGCCCTGCTCGACCCCGAAGACACCATCATGGGGCTGGCCCTGGCCCACGGCGGGCACTTGAGCCATGGCGCGTCCGTCAACCGCTCGGGACGGCGCTTCAAGTCGACCAGCTACCGCATCCCGGGGCCCGACGCGCAGCTCGACTACGACGACATCGCCGCGCGGGCCAAAGCCGCCCGCCCCCGGCTGATCATCGCCGGCTACACCTCGTATCCGTGGGCGCCCGACTGGGAGCGCTTCCGCGCCATCGCCGACGACGTGGGCGCGCTGCTGATGGCCGACATCTCACATCCGGCGGGGCTCGTCGTGGCGGGCGCCTATCCCTCGCCGGTGGGAATCGCCGACGTCGTCACCTTCACCACGCACAAGACGCTGTTCGGCCCGCGCGGCGCGGTGATCCTGTCGCACCGGCGCGACCTGATGCGCGCGATTGATCGGTCCGTGTTTCCCGGTGAGCAGGGCGGCCCGCACCTCAACAAGATTGCGGCCATGGCGGTCATGTTCAAGCTCGCGGCCACGGAGGCGTTTCATCGCACCCAGCACAAGATCACGGCCAACGCCAGGGTGCTCGTCGACGCCCTGGAAGCCGAGGGCGTGGGCGTGGCCTACGGCGGCACCGATACGCACCTGTTCGTGGTGAATCTGCGCCGGGTTGGAGCCCAGGGCGATCTGCGCGGCGAGCCGGCCGTGCGCATGCTGGACGCCCTCGGCGTGGTGGCCAACCGCAACTCGGTGCCCGGCGACCGCGGCTTCGCCGCGCCAACCGGAATTCGCATGGGCACTCCGTGGCTGACCCAGCGCGGCTACGGCCCGGACGACATGAGGACGCTGGCCGGCATTCTGGCGCGCGCGTTTCGCGCCATGCACGGCGTGGCCTACACCGGCCGCCGCACGCCCCGCTACCGCGGCCGCATGTCCTATGACGCCATGCGCTCGCTGCGCGCCGAGGTGCTTGACTTCGCCCGGCGCGGGCACGCCGAGGGTGCGCCGCCCAGCGATCCGCCGGCGAGCACTTCAGGCCTGCTGATCGTTCGCGGCGCCCGCGCGTTGCCGTTCCTGGACGAGGTCGCCAACCGGCGCGTACGCGATCTTGGGCCGCGGCAGTCGCGTCACGTGGCCCTCGCAGGTCCGCCTGGCAGCGACGCCGTCAGCGCAGTGGTGATTCGACCCGCCGACGACGCCAGCGCCTCGCTATGGATTGCCGTCGATCCCGACCGCGCCGATGCCCTGGCCGACTGGCTGCAGGCGGCGTCCGATGGCTACGTGACCGTCGATCCCGACGAGCCCAGCCGCAAGCTCAGCGGTCCGGTTTCGGTGACCGTGGCCGACGGCGACGCACCGGCGGTGACCGACGCCCTGGCGAACCTTGGCGTGGCTGACGCGCCGTTGCCCGACGCGCCTCCTGACGATGTGTCGCGTCCCTGGTTCGTGGGCCGGCGCCCGGTCGCTGCCGGCAGCGACGGGCCGCAGACGTTCGAGTGGCAAGAGCCAGAGTCTGAGGAGATTCACCGCACGCCCTTGCACGCCTTCCACGCCGAGCACGCGAAGAAGCTGATCCCCTTTGCCGGCTGGGACATGCCCGTCTGGTACACGAGCATCGCGGCGGAGCACGAGGCCGTGCGGAAGACTGGCGGATTGTTCGACGTGGGGCACATGGGCGTGTTCGGCGTCTCCGGCCCCGACGCCGCCGAGTTTCTGGACCTCGTCGTCACCGGCAGCGCCAGCCGCCTTCCGGTGGGCCGGTCTGCCTACACCTATCTGCTCGACGCCGACGGCAACTGCCTCGACGACCTCATCATCTACCGCCTGGCCCGCGACCGATTCATGGCGGTGGTCAACGCGGCGAACGCGCCAAAAGACTGGGCCTGGCTGACGGGCGTCAACGACGGCGTCCATCAGGTCATCGCGGGCGACGGCGCGGCGCGGCTTCCGGTTCGCGCCGAGCTCGTGGACCTCAACAGCCCGTCCGCGGGCGACGCCGCGCGGCTCGACCTGGCGTTCCAGGGACCGCAATCGCGTCAAGTTCTGCAACGAATCGTTGCCTCAGACGACGAGCGCCGCGCCCTCGACGCCATGCGCATGAACCACGTCCGCGCCTTCACGCTCGCCGGCGCCGACGTCGAGATCTCCCACACCGGCTACACGGGCGAGGCCAACGGCTTCGAGATCTTCGTGCACCCGGACGCGGCGCGCACCGTGTGGGACGCGATCCTCGAGGCGGGAGCCGACGACGGCGTCGTGCCGGTTGGTCTGGGCGCACGCGACTCCACTCGCACCGAGGCCGGATTCCCGCTCTACGGACACGAGCTCGCCGGGCCGCTGGACCTCACGCCGGGCGACGCGGGATTCGGCCGCTTCGTCAAGGCCTACAAGCCATTCTTCGTCGGACGCGATCCCTACGTGCGACGCGAGGCCGAGCGCAAATCGGCCATCGTGCGCTTCGCGATCGCCGACGAGCGGGTGCCCATGGCGCGGCAGGGCGATCCCGTCGCGGATCCACGCGGCGCCTGGATCGGCACGGTCACCAGCGCTACGCGCGGTTCCAGCGGTCGTCAGATCGGCATGGCCCACGTTACCGCCCGGCACACACGGCGACGCACCGAGCTGCGCATCTTCGCCGGCGTATCGGCGCGTCGCGCCGGACGCCCCCAATCGCCCGCCGATCTAGGCCCCGGCGGTCGCTACGCCCTCCCAGCCGCGGCCACCGTCATCACGCGCTTCCGCGGGTAGGAAACCGAGGCCCAAACCTCCGTCATTCCGGCGGAGGCCGGAATCCAGTCCGGTCGAACCTAGCCGTTCGTTGGCTGCCAAGCGTAGGGGCGAATCTCAGACCCGCCCGTCCCCATTCATCAATGATTCTGCGGTGTGCCGGTTGCTTCTAGCCGCTTCGTCGTCGGATCAGCAGCGCATATACGGTCGACAGCCCCGTGAGCGTGCTTTGCCAGGTGAGTCCGCCGTCGTCCGAGCAATAGAGCACGCCGTCGGGACCGGCGAAGGCCGCGTCAGCCCCATCGGCTACCAATGTGTGGGTGTCAATGTTCCCGTCAAATCGGTCGGGCAGACCGTCGCGGCAGCGTTCGAATGGCTCGTCGCCGTCGAGCGGACGCCGGTACAAAGCCGCGTCCTGTCCGCCGGGTCCGCGCGCAACCGACAGCAGAATCGTCGAGTCACTGAGGGCCACGGCCCGGGCATACGTCGCGTGGAGCCCGCGGGCGTCCAACTCCCACGAGTCGCCCCGGTCACGCGAGACGGCCAGCCCGCGCGCAGTGGCCGCCAGCAGCAGCCGATCATGGCTCGCGGGCGCGATGACCTGGTGCGCGTCGGCGCGGATGTCCAAGGCCGTCTGCTTCCAGGTTTCGCCGTCGTCGTCCGACCGCAGCACGCCGCCCACGTGCACGTTGACGTAGAGCGCGCCGTGCTCGTCCAAGGCGAGGGAACGAGTCGCCGGCGGCCCGCCCCACGGTGTGAACCAGTGCTCGCGGCCCTCGGCCTCATCGAAGCCTGCCACCGGCAACAGCGCTGCACCGTCCAACCGTCGGAGATAGGCCCCGTCGGTTCCTATGAGAACACCCGCGGTCGTCGGCAAGGCGCACGTCAGCGCGGGATCACTCAGTGCCCCGGCGGAGACCGCCACGGTCATCCGACCGTTCTTGAGTCGCCAGACCTCCCGCCCGTCGACGACCATCACTGCGTCGTCCGGGCGTCCGGCAAGCGCACGGATTGACCGTCCGCCCAGACCCAGCAACGCCCCATCGCCGTCTCGCAGACCTTCGCGAGTCCCAATGAGCAGGTTCATGGCCAGCGCCTCTGGATCAGCCGACGTTCACTGCCTTGTAGCAGTAGGGGTGGTGCGGCGTTGGAATCAGGCCCGTGGCTTCCAGGAATCCGCGCGCCACGCCCGGTCCCATGAAGGCGAACGTCTTCCTGAGGACCTTGATCTTGTCCTCGGCGTCGTCGGGAAGCTGACGCAGAAACGTCGCCAGGTCGCCATGCTCGGCTTGGAGCTCGAGCACCGTGCGCGCGTTGGCGATGGCCGCGTCGATCTTCTTCGCGCTGCGAACCACCTTGGGGTCGTTCATCAGTCGCGTCACCTCGGCGGGTCCATAGGAAGCGACGGCGTCGATGTCGAACTTGTCGTACGCCAGGCGCAGGCTCTCGCGCTTGTTCCAGATCAGCGTCCAGCTCAATCCGGCGTGGAAAATCTCCAGCATCATCCGCTCGAAGTACTCCCGGTCGTCAGCCGGCGGCTCGCCCCAGAAGTCATCGTGATAGATCGTCAGGTCGGGATTTCGCTGGGCCCACTCGCAGCGCATCGTCTGCCCCGCCGCGCGACGCAGTCCCGCGTCGGCCATGTCCTCCGGGGTGACGGACTTGCGCAGCTTCACGCGGCGCGGCGGCACTACGTCGTCCGGCTGGCGTCGGGATGCCATGCGGCCTCCTTCGCGGTCGTTTGCTTCAAGTTCGAGGGTAGCGACCCGCGGCGATCCCCGGCCACCTACGGTCCCGCGGCGACCCGGTGATACCGCTTGCGTCCGGCCCGTAGCAGCAGGCCGTCGTCGGGTACCTGTGCGCGATCAACGATAGCCTCCGGGTCCGCGGCGCGCGTTTCTCCGACGTAAGCCCCGCCCTGCGCGATGAGCCGGCGCGCCGCTCCCCGCGAGGGCGCCAGTCCGGTGCGCGCCAGCAGCTCGACGATTGGGATGCCAGCTTCCAACTCAGCCGCAGCCACCAGGGTTGTTGGCACGGCCTCGGCGTCACCTGCCGCCGCTGCGAAGAGCGACCGGGCCGTTTCGCGCGCGGCATCGGCGGCCTCACGGCCGTGCACGGTGGCCGTCACATTGTGCGCCAGCGCCTGCTTGGCCCGCCGAACGTCCGGTCCGCGCAGGTCGCGCAGCTCGTCAACCGCCTTCATGGGCAGCGTCGTGAGCATTCCCAGCGCCTGCGGCACGAGCGCGTCGGCCAGATTGATCCAGAATTGGTAGAACTCGAACGCTGGCGTGCGGCCGGCGTCGAGCCACACCGCGCCTGCCGCGGTCTTGCCCATCTTGGCGCCTTCCGCCGTCGTCAGCAGCGGGGCCACCAGCCCGAAGGCCTGGGTGCGCTCCACGCGGCGAATCAGGTCTACGCCTGCCAGGATGTTGGACCACTGGTCGCTGCCGGCGATCTGCAGCGTGCAGCCGTGGACCTGCTTGAGGTGCAGGAAGTCGTAAGCCTGCAACAGACGGTAGTTGATCTCAATGAAGTTCAGATTCTCACCGGCATCCAGGCGCTTGCGGTAGGTGTCGGTCGCGAGGATTTCGTTCATGCTGAAGTGGCGGCCGATGTCCCGCAGGAACTTCAGGTAGCCCAACTCCGTCAGCCAGTCGGCGTTGTTGAGCACCAGACCGCCGTCGGGGCCAAGGTCTACGAAGCGCTCGATCTGGGTGCGAATGGCGGCGACGTTCGCCGCCACCTCCTGCTCCGTGAGCAATGCCCGGGTGTCCGATCGGTCCGACGGATCGCCAATCAGCCCAGTGCCGCCGCCCGCGATGAGGATCGGCCGATGACCGGCCTGTTGCAGGTGGTGGGCCATCATCAAGGGCACAAGGTGACCGGCAGTGAGGCTGTTCGCGGTGGGATCGAACCCAACGTAGAAAGTCAGCGGCCGGTCGAGG
>DAOUHO010000065.1:0-4617 GCA_034428595.1 Chloroflexota bacterium
AAGCGGCGGCGGCAGTGGTTGCGGGAGCAGGGCATCAAGGATCGGATCATGCATCGGGCGAATAAGCATCAGCCGGAGCTGCCTTACTGGCAGCAGCGGCGCAACGACCTCATCGCGCCCCGCCGGGCGTGGGTGGAGAAGGTCTTCGGCACCCTCAAGCGCAGCTATGGCTACCACCGCGTCCGCTACCGCGGGGTGGGGCGCAACACTGTGGAGTTGTGGTTCAAGCTCATGGCCTACAACCTGCGCAAAGCGGACACCTTGGCTTGGGCGTCGGGCTGACCGCGGGACCCGTGCGCCTCGCGCGGAGCCCCGCGGCCCGGGATCCCGCCGCCGGCACCCGCCTGCCTGCCGCATCGGCCTCCAGGCGGGGCTGCCGCCCCTCCCCACGCGCTCCAGCCCCAATTATTCAAAGGTCTCCCTCCGCGGGAATGACGGAGGGGTTACACAAGGGTCTCCCCCGCATCGCGTACGAGGCAGGCTCTTAACGGGAATGACGAGCGGATGGACAAGGGCTTCAGACCGCGGGAAGCAGCCAGCCAAAGGCAGGCACGCTTGGCTAGCGCCGCACCTAGCCCTTGAAGTCGAACTCCAACACCACGCCCAGGGTCTCGCCGATGCGGTTGTAGAGGAGGTCGAACGCGTCGGCGACCTGCTCGAACGGATAGCGATGGGTCGTCATGCGCTCGGGCGCGACTTGGCCGGATGCGAGCAGCTCCATGCCGCGCCGCGCCGACGCCGCGTCGGGGCCGCGCCGATAGTAGCCGCCGATGATCCGCCGACCCTGGGCCGCGCCCGAGGTCAGGGGCAGCGGCTGATCCTCGTAGAGCCCCACCAGATGCAGCGTGCCGCCGCGGGCCACCATGTCCATTGCCGGTCCGAACGCCTTCGGCCCGGCCGAGCCGCCGACGGCATAGACAACCGTGTCGGCGCCGACGCCGTTGGAGAGGCGCTGGATCGCCGCCACCGCGTCTTCCTTGGCCGCGTTGATCACGATGTCGGCGCCCAGTTTGGCCGCCATCTCGCAGCGCAGGTCCAGCGTGTCGATGGCCACGATCGTGCCGGTGCCGTTGAGCTTTTGCACCTGCATGATCAGGCTGCCGACCAGACCCTGGCCCACGACCACGACGAGGTCGTCGCGCGCCAGCTCCTCGATATCCACCCAGGTCACGCCTCCGGCGAGCAGCGGCCAGTAGGTCGCCTGCTCGAAGCTCACGCCGTCGGCGATCGGGTAGACCTGATTCTGCGCGTCGGGCCTCGCGTAGACCGCGTCGCGCACGACGTACTCCGCGTGAGGCGCCAGCGACACGACGCGGTCGCCGGGCCGCAGGTGCGTGACCTCGGCGCCGACGGCGTCCACGACCCCGGCGAGCGAGTAGCCCATGGATTCCGGATTCACCGCGTGCTCGCGGGTGTAGCGGGCGCCGATCTCCGATCCGCGGCTGATGAGACTGGTGACCGATCGAATGCGCACTTGCGACGGTCCCGGCTCGGGAATCGGGACCTCTTCGATGACGACGTTGAACTTGCCTTCGGGCTTGGCCGATCGCTTCATATTCGCGTCTCGCTTGATGGATCGTCGCGGTATGAAACCACGGGCCGCCCGTCTGCGCGAGCAGGCGGTTACGGCCGCGATGCCAGATCGTTGCGAAAGCGGGCGGCCGTCCGAAACATGGCGGCCAGCTCCGTGTGGGTTTCGGCGTCCGGCGCCTGGTCGAAACCGGCGGTCAACCGGCGCTCGATCAGCACGGACTGCGCATCGCGGCCCTCCGCCACCAGATCGCGCAGCCAGCGGTTGTAGAACACGCCGCTGCGCGGCAGCCGAAACTCCATGAAGGTGGTGTTGGCCTGCGTGAACACCTCGCCGGCGGCGCCGGCCGCGGCAATCACCCGCAGCGCGCTGACGTCGCCACGGGCCGCGCGGCCCGCCTCGTAGTCCAGGTGGGTCACCGCCGGCTCCAAGGCGCTCAAGAGTCCGTCCGCATCGATCAGATACAGCAACAGAGCAAATGACACGCCCATGCCGATGGGAGCGCGCTCGATTTTCGTAAAGGGCTTGGCCGACGATTCCAGGACGCCGGATTGCTCCGGCACTTCGGCCGCGGGAGTGGCCTCAGGCGTGACTTGCGGCGGGCTTGCGGCTGGAGTCTGGCCGGCGGCGGCTGGGAGCAGCGTCAGCACAACCACCGCCGCCACCATCAGCGCCAGGATCGTGATCGCGGCGATGGGACCGGCCCTTACCACCGGACCCTCCGTTTCATACGCGACCTAGCCGCGCCGATCCCGCCTGCTCCAGCGCCGTCGCGACGATCCGGCAAGCCCTCCGAGCGGCTAGCCGATGCCGGCTCGCCGCGCAGCGTCGGCAAGGGTGTCATAGGCAAGCTGCGCATGTTCGAACGGCTCGTAACCGGGGCGGGCCACGACCATCTTCGATATCTCGACGGTCTCGTAGCCGCGATAGCCGCACTCATGCATCGTCCGCAGATAGGTGGCGTGATCGAAGTCATCTTCGCCCGGCGTGAGAAAGGCGTGGTTGGGCCAGCGCCCCTTCACGCCCTTGATGTGCGTGTGCAGCGCATGCGGCGCCAGCGGGGGCACGGCCTCGGCCACGCTCATGCCGATGGCCTGGAAGTGGCTGTAGTCAAGGTTGAGACCCACGTTGGGAAGGCCGACCTGCTCGACCAGCCAGAGCGCCTGCTCCGGCCTGCTGAGCGCCGCGCCCACGTGCGGCTCGATGGCCAGCGACACGTCGTGGGTCGCGGCGAATTCCCCGAGCCGGGCGTACTCGTCAACGACGCGGTGGCGCACGTCGTCCCATTCGCCAGGGGCGCCGCCGGGCAGCGTGTTGATTGGCGGCGGGTCGTCGGGGTCAAGCGCGACGGCCAAATGCACGGCCTCGCGCAGGCGCGTGATGCTGGTCAGGTATTCCGGTGGGTCGAGGAGCCGCGAGTGCGCGGCGAGCGCCGTGAGCGTCATGCCGTGCTCACGCAGCAAGGCTGGGATGCGTTTGCGGGCGGCGTCGTCCAGGCGTTCGAGGGCCGTGGTGTAACCCGGCAGGATGGTGAGCTCGAGCCCGGTGTAGCCCATCCGCGCCAGTCGCGGCACGGCGACCTCGACAGGGACATCGGCCATGCCCCAGGTGCTGTAGGCGATCTTGATGATGCGGCTCTTTCCGGCGGCGAGCGCTAGATTCTAGCGCCCGCCCACGCGGCGCCCGCGCCACCGGCCGCCTTGGCCCGACCAGTGAAGGCGGGCCGAATCGAGGGTCATGAGGGTGTAGATTGCGGCGGTAATGGGCAGCGCCATCGCAACGATCGTTTGGGTGCCGTACCAGCGCAACATCGGGATCAGCGATGCGGTCATAAGCGCCCACGCCGCCAGACCCGACGACAGCAAGAGCGCCGCCGGAGCGATCGGCGATCCACCCACGACAGCAACCGCGCCGAGGATTGTGGCGACGGGCGGCCACACGAATACCAGAACCAATCCGACCACGGTGCCGGCCAGACGCCAGGCGGAATAGTCGAGCTGGGCGAACGCGGAGCGAGTGACCATGGGCCAGATCTCGTTAAGGCGTTCGTAGCGGCGCACGCTGCGCACCTCGCGCGAGAGCCCCAACCAGGCCCTTCCTCCATGCGGTCGACCGTGGTCCTTGATGCGGCGAGCCAGGGCGCAGTCGTCGATGACAGCTCCCGCAATCGACTCGATGCCTCCGGCGCGCGCAAGCGCGCCGGCTCGGACGAGCATGCAGCCGCCCGCCGCAGCCGCAACGCCGTTATCTGGATCGTTGGACCAGCGGAAGGGGTAGATCATGCCGAAGAACATGACGAAGGCCGGAATGAGCAGGCGGTCCCAGGGCGAAGCGACGCGGAGCATGGACATTTGCGAGACCAGATCGAGGTCGTGGCGAAGCGCCGCGGTCACCAGCGACCGGGCCGAGTCCGGCGGGTGCCGAATATCGGCATCGGTCAAAAGGATGTAGACCGGGCGGCTGCCCGACGCCGCGTTTACGCCAGCGTGCATGGCCCAGGTCTTTCCCATCCATCCGGGAGGCCTGGGCTCGTTGCGGATAACCGTCAGGCGGTCGGCGGCGTCGCATTGGTCGGCGATGGATCGTGCCGCGTCCGCGGTGGCGTCGTCGCTTTCGTCGTCGACCAGATAGACGTGCAGCTCACCGGGATAGTCCTGCGCGAGCAATGCCGGCAGCGTGTGGGGCAGCACGTCGCTCTCGTTGCGCGCCGGCACGACGACGGCGAGCGCCGGCCACTCGGACGGCGGGGCAACGGGATCAGTTGCCGGCAGGCGAACGTCCGTGCGCCAGAATCCGCCGCGCGCGAGCAGCAGCACCAGCCAGGCGCCAAGGCCGGCAAGCGCGAGCGCCGCGCCGAGCCAGAGGGCGGTGGTCATGGTGATTGGGACGTGCGAGCGCTACTCATCGGGAGATAGTTCGGCCTGGACTCCCGCGTTCGCGGGACTGAGGGATGGCCGTCGACCACGAGGAGTTGACAGGCGTTGTGCGCGATCATCTGCCCCTTAGATTCCTCGCCTGCGGCTCGAAATGACAAAGGTATGGGCGCCTGGAGCGACAACGTTGCAGGGGCGGTTCGCGAACCGCCC
>DAOUHO010000066.1:0-4854 GCA_034428595.1 Chloroflexota bacterium
ATGACCGCCAGCGTGGGATCCGCCAGCACGGTCGTGACGAGGTGCTCGACCGTGTCGCCGAAGGCCCAGCCGATGCCCATGTAGAGCAGGGTCCAGAGCGAGATGCCCGCCGCAGCGGCGGGCACGAAGCGCCGGAAGTCGCCGCGCGCGACCCCGGCCACGACCGGAATGATGAGGCGAACGGCCGGCACGACGCGGCCGATCACGACCACCGGGAACGCGCGCCGGGCAAACCAGCGCTCCAGGCGCTCAAGGTGCGTCGGGCGAATCCGGAGGAGGCGTCCGTAACGATCGAGCAGCGGGCGGCCGATGCCGCGCGCAATCCAATACTGCACGCTCACGCCCGCCGTGGCGGACGCGACGACGGTGCCCATAACGGCCCACGGGTTGGCCTCGCCGCGGTAGACCTGAAACCCCATCGTGACCACGACGACCTCGGCCGAGATCGGCAGCGGCACGCCGACCGCCTCGAAGCCCACCGCCAGGGCGAGCGCGAGATATTGGTGGTCTTCGAGCAACGTCAGCAGCAGCTGTCCCTGCTCGGTCACCCACTCGGCCATCGACATCGCACCGTGCGTGGTTCCACGGACAACGGTAGCAACGAGGGCGTCAGCAGTCCGCGACGCTCCCGGCCCACAGCGGGCGCGTTGACGCTATGTCTGCCACTGGCCGACAATCGCGGCTTGAAGCGCTCCCGCACTGCCCGGCAACGGGACGGAGGTCGCGATGGACGTCGGACTGTTCGCCATGCCCCTGCACCCTCCGGGGTCGAACGTCACCGAGACGCTCGAAAACGATCTCGACATGCTGATCACGCTGGATCGGATGGGCTATAGCGAGGCCTGGATCGGGGAGCACTTCACGACCCAGTGGGAAAACATCCCCGCGCCCGACATTTTCATCGCGCACGCGCTGGCAAAAACCGAGCGCATGAAGTTCGGGACGGGCGTGACCTGCATGCCCAACCACAACCCGTTCATGATCGCCCACCGGATCGCCCAGCTCGACCACATGGCCAAGGGCCGCTTCATGTGGGGCGTGGGCTCAGGCGGCTTTCCCGGCGATTTCGAGGTGTTTGGCTTCGATCCGAAGACCGGCGACCACCGGACCATGACACGCGAAGCCCTCGAAACGGTGCTGCAGCTCTGGAACGACCCGAAACCGGGGCGCTACAAGTCCAAATACTGGGACTTCAACGTGCCCGAGCCGGACGACCTGATCGGACTGCGGGTGCACCTGAAGCCCTATCAGCAGCCGCATCCGCCGATCGGGGTGGCGGGAGTTTCGGAGAACTCGGGCACGCTGACGCTGGCCGGCGCGCGCGGCTGGATTCCGATGAGCATCAACCTGGTGCCGACGCGCGTCATCAAGACGCATTGGGAATCGGTGGAGGAGGGCGCGCGGGAGGCCGGCCGAACGGCCGATCGGTCGCAATGGCGCATCGCGCGCGAGGTCTACATAGCCGAAACCACGGAGCAGGCGCGCAAGGAGGCCCTGGAAGGCACGCTGGCCCGCGACTTCCGCCACTACTTCCTGCACGTGATGCCGAAGGTGCGCATGCTGGATGCGATGAAAATCGACACGGACATGGCGGACTCCGACGTCACGGTCGAATACCTGGTGGACAACGTATTCATCGTGGGGAGCCCGGACGACGTCACCGCGAAACTGCAGAAGCTCTCCGACGACGTGGGCGGATTCGGCGTGCTGCTGGCCATGGCGCACGAGTGGCAGCCGCGCGAGCAGTGGGTCAACTCAATGTCGCTGCTGGTGAACGAAGTGATGCCGCGGTTGAACGGGGCGAGCTAGAACCGGCTAGTCGCCGGCCGTTGGGGGCGGCGCCTAGGTGCGTGCCGCCACGACGGGAAACTGGTCCCACGTGCGGCCATCGAGCACGCGTGCCGTGCGGCTCTTGTTCACTCCGCCCCACTGCTTGAAGAAGAACGGGACGGAAGCGGCCACGCACTGGTCGCGAATCGCGCGCGCCCACTGCGGGTCCATCGGCCGCGCGCCCGGTCCGCTTTCGCCGCCCACGATGACCCAGTCGATGTTTTCCAGGTCGAGGGTTTCGACTGGCCCGACGAGCGGCTCGACCGACAAGAAGCGCACCGCGGCTGGCACGCGACGCAAATGGTCCGCGCGCCACGCATATTTTCGGGATTCAACGGACACGCCTAGCCAGACATTGGGCGGCCATCCGAGGTCCCCTGCGATCTTGGGGAGTCGCCGAGCGCGTTTCGTGAGGACTTGAAACTCGTGCCAATGGGCGGCCGCCATGGTGTCGAAGACTGCCCGCACGAACGCCGGCGGAACCGCGTCGTGGAACAGGTCGCTCATGCTATTCACGAAGATGCGGCGCGGCTGCCGCCACTTCAGCGGCTCGGACACCTTGTCCCAATGCAGCGTCACGTCGAATCCGTTGGTGTATCGGGGATTCCCCATCGCCCGCAGACGCTTTGCCATTCGCTCGGCGTAGCAGTGATCGCAGCCGGGGCTCGTCCGGGTGCAGCCCGTGACGGGATTCCAGGTGGCGTCGGTCCACTCGATGCGGCTCGCGCTACTCATCGCTTATGGCCTCGTATAGATGCTGAGGACTCGTCCAAAGGCAATCCGATGTAACGTTCGTCTTTTGTACGGTATACCAGCAGGCCCGAGTCCACTAATGCATCCGCACGGTGCTACTCAGCGATGACACGCACCGCCTCGGGCGGGATGTGGATGCGCCAGTCGCGGCGGGCGGGGACGTTGAGCACCTGGTAGGGGTGCGCCGGGACGTCGATCTCTAGCGTTGGCGCACCCGGCGCGACCTCGTCGATCCGCACGAACAGGGTGTGGGAGAAGCCGAAGGCGGCCTCGTCGATGATGGTGACTTGAAAGCGGTTCTCGCGATGGGTCGAGGGCCGATCGGGCCGCTCGAGGATGATCTGCTCGGCGCGGACAGCGAGCTGGACGTGGTCGGATTCGGGGCGGGATTCGGCCTGCGCAGCTATCGTGCCCACCGCAGTCGCGACGTGGACACGGTCGCCGTCCGCGCCCACGACCCGACCGGGCACGACGTTCTGCACGCCGAGCAACTCCGCGGCGCGCGCCGTGGCGGGACGGTGAAAGACCTCGTCGCGAGGGCCCGTCTGCAGCACGCGCCCGCGATCGATGACCGCCAGCCGGTCGCCCACGTTGTAGGCCTCGGTGAGGTCGTGGGTGACCATGACCACGCTGAGATCCAGGCGCTGCGCAAGCTGCCGGAGCTCACGGCGCATGGTGCGTCGGTTGCTCGAGTCGACGGCGGCGAACGGCTCGTCCAACAGCAGCACCCGCGGTTCACGCACGAGCGCGCGCGCCAGGGCTACGCGCTGGGCCTGGCCGCCCGAGATGCGCGCGGGACGGCGCTGCAGCAGGTCGTCCACGCCGAACATGCGCGCGAAGCGCTCGACGCGTTCACGGCGCTCGGAGCGGCCGAGATGACCCAGGCCGTAGGCGATGTTCCGCGCCACGTTCAGGTGCGGAAAGAGCGCGTAGCTCTGCACCAGATAGCCCAGGTCGCGCCGCTGCGGCGGCACGTTAACGCCGGCCGCGCTGTCAAACACGACGCGGTCGTGCAGCGCGATGCGTCCTTGACGCGGCGTGAGCAGCCCGGCGATGGCTTCCAGCGTCAGTGTCTTGCCCGCGCCGGAGTGTCCGTAGAGCACGGTGATCTCGCGATCCACCGCGAGGTCGACCGCGAGATCGAAGCTGCCGACCGTGGTTCGAATGTCGGCGCGAATCACAGCACCCGTCCTCCGAGCCGCGCCAGAGCCTTGAAGGTCAGCAGCCCGGCGAAGGCCAGCACGATGAGGACGATGGCGATGGCCAGCGCGGCGTCCACGTCGGTCTCGATCGCCTCGAGGATTGCGAGCGGCATCGTCTGGGTGCGACCGAACACGTTGCCGGCAAACATGATGGTGGCGCCGAACTCGCCCAGGGCGCGCGCCCAGCACATGACCGCGCCGCCGATCAGCGACGGCAGCGCCAGGGGCACCGTCACGCGCCTAAACGTGCGCCATCCGCTTGCGCCAAGCGTTGCCGAGACGGCTTCGAGTCGACGATCGACGCTCTCGAAGCCGGCGCGCGCGGCGCGAATGTAGAACGGCACGGCGACGAAGAGTTGCGCCAGGACCACCGCGCCAGTGGTGAACGCTACGTCGACGCCGGCGGCGTCCAACGGCCCGCCGATCACGCCATGACGCCCGAGTGCGACGAGCAGCGCCAGCCCGCCGACGACCGGCGGCAGCACCACCGGCAGATCGATCAGAGTGTCGACGATGCTGCGGCCGGGGAAGGCGTGGCGCGCGAGGAGATAGGCGGCCGGCGTCCCCAAGGCCACCGCCACGACAACGGCGATGGCCGAGGTGGCGAGCGAGAGCCAGAGGGCGGTGGTGGCGACCGGGCTGCGAAGCGCCGCGAGCACGTCGCCCTGGATGAACCCGCGGGCGATCAACGCCCCCACGGGGATGCCAATGAAGGCAACCAGGATCGCGGCCGACGCGGCAAGGGCAAGCCTGCTCCAGGTGAACCTTGGCGCGCGCCGCATTTCGGGAATTCCTCGGCGAGTTTCAGCCGGCGGGGCGAAAGCCGTGCGACGCAAGGATGCGCTGGCCGGCGGGCGAATGCACGAACTCGGCGAAGGCTGCCGCCGCCTCACGGTCGGCTCCGCGCTTCGTCACGGCGATGGGATACGGCGCCGCGATCGCCGCCTCCGGGGGCAGCGGAATCTCGATCAGGGCGCCGTCGGACGCGAGCACATCACTTCGATAGACGAACCCGGCATCAACCACGCTCAGCTCCAGCTTCGCCGCCACCAGGCGGACATTGGTCTCG
>DAOUHO010000067.1:0-14066 GCA_034428595.1 Chloroflexota bacterium
GCCGACTTCCCGGACATCTACTACATCATATTGGACCAATATCCTCGTAGCGGATCACCGAAGTCATTCGACAACAGCGCCTTCATCCAAGAGTTGGAGGGTCGTGGATTCTACGTCGACCCGAATGCGCGCAGCAACTACCCCCGAACTCAGTGGTCAATTGCGGCATCTTTGAATATGAAATACCCTGAAGTATATAATGAAGATCAGATTGCAGCATACGAGCTATTTCAATACGGGAACGAGCATGCACTGGGTCACATTGTAAAGGCCCTCGGTTATAAATACGTACATGTTTCATCCGGCTGGTACTTCACGAATACTAGCTCCATAGCTGATCTCGTTGTTTCTTTCGGGACGAGTGGCCACATGCTGTCTGAACCAACCGCCGACGATCCATGTGCGCTTGAAAGAATGCTGAATCTGTCCAATGAATTTGCGGTTGGATTCCTTCAAACAACTATGGCTGATAGATTTCTCCGCTTGAATTTGGAATGGGAAGCGGCTTCGTGCACACACTATTGGCGACAGCCATCATTCGCTCTCGAGTGGATCGCCTTCATGAAGAGTGCCGGAAAGATTGGTGGTCCCAAGTTTGTTTTTGCCCACCTCATCAAGCCGCACGAACCATATTCTTTCGATAGGTTCGGGAATATCTCTTGGGATCGGGAGGGATGGAGCAATGATCACGATCCAACGGTGGAGTCGGCATTCTATGGTCAACTGCTCTGGCTGAATGGACAACTCCTCGAGATGATTGATGAAATACTCGCAGAATACAAAGAGCCTCCGATCATAGTGATTGCGGGAGATCATGGGAGTCGCGACGGCGGATTTGGAGACCCGGCGGCTACCGAGATTCTTGCTGCTTATCTGTTACCGGATGGCGGAGAGACGGCGATATACCGCCATATCACGTCAGTGAACACGTTTAGATCGATTTTGAATTACTATTTTGGCCTGGGATTCGATATGTTGGAAGACAAGGTGTATTCGGTATATGAGTAAGGCACCTGCTAGGCGAGATGCATTTCGGCTTCGGTTTAAAAGGCTGTGGACGTGACTGCGTTGCGGGGCGCGAGCAACTGATCAGGGCCCGGCGGAACAATGACGGACGCCGCGTGGGATGGGCGCGCTGACTTGTCTATCGGAAGGCGGTATGTGCTGACCATTTCGGGTCTTCGGTCTATGGCGAGGAAGTGTCCGGCGGATGCGCGGGTCCCAGACTAGGGTTGATGGGCGGAGGAGGCAGCGCAGCGGCGTCGGGCTAGGCGCGGACGCGCCGGGGCTCGCTGCTGAAGCCATCCCGCATCGGGCGCTGTCCGCCGACTAGGCCGCGCCACAGCCAGGCGCGATGCGGCACCCCGTCATCATCCCGCTCCACCTCGATACGCACGCCTCGACCCCACATGGCGTCGCTGCCGTGCATCCGCGTGACCGTGGCCTCGAGCGCCAGCCGCAGATTGCCCACCGCGTCGTCGGAGTCGACCGGGACGGCATGGCGACGGTTCGGATGCGCGTATAGCGCGTGTACCACGGCTTCCACGGCGGCATCGTCAAGTGCGGGCATGTCGGTGTCCCAGTCGGATCAGCGGCGATGATCGTAGCAACTGCGCGCGCCACCGTCGCTGCTCTCCGGTGGGGCGGAGATGGCCGGGCGAACGGTGCCGGTCTCCGCGCGTCGGCGTCCGAAGCCGATCCATGCTTGACGTACGATTCTGAGGCTCGCCGCATCTCCCGAATCGGCCACGCCATGCCGCCTGACGAATATGCCCGTATCCCCGAAGCAGACCTTCGCAGCTTCGATCTGGCGCTGCTGCAGGGGCTGGGACTGAGCGCCGACCACGCTGGCATTTTGGCCGACAACCTCATCGCGGCCGACATGCGCGGCGTCCGCACGCATGGTCACGTCATGCTGCCGCGGTACTGCGACCGAATGCGGGACGGCTCCACAAGCACGACGACCCAACCGCGGATCATCAACGAGACGCCTGCGACGGTGCACGTGGACGGCGACCGCGCGCCGGGGGCCGTGGCGGGTCACTTCACCATGCAGGCGGTGATTCGGAAAGCCGGCGCCGGCGGGGCAGCCACCGGGTTCACCAAGGGGAGCAACCACTTCGGCGCAGCCGCCCACTTCGCCATGATGGCCCTGCCGCACCGGATGATCGGGTTTGCCGCCACCAATGCCGGCCCGACGATGTTCCCCTTTGGCGGCCGCGAACGCATCGTGGGCAACAACCCCATCGCCTTTGCCATTCCCGCGGCTCGTAAGCGTCCCATCGTGTTGGACATGGCCATGTCCGTGTCGGCCAACTCGCGCGTGATGATTGCCGAGCGGCTGGGACAGCGCGTTCCCGAAGGCTGGATCTTGGACCAACACGGCCAACCCTCCACGGATCCGGCCGACATGGCCGACGGGGCCGGCGTATCGATCGGAGGGCCCAAGGGAATAGGCCTTTCGCAGGTCGTTGATCTCCTGGCGGGCGTGCTTGCCGGCGCCAGCTTTGGGCCGGATGTGCAGCTCCCGCGGCCCGACGGCACCCGAGGCGCCACCGGGCATTGGTTTCACGCCATCGACATCGCGGCCTTCATGCCGCCGGACGCGTTCACCGCCCTGGTCGATCAGCAAATCGGGCTATTCCACGACTGCGCCCGCGTGGAAGGCACGGCGCGCATCTTCGTGCCCGGCGAGATCGAGTGGGAGCGCTTCGATGAATCGCGCGAACTGGGTGTGCCGCTGCTGCCGTTTGTGGTCGATGACCTCAACGCGCAAGCCGGACAAACCGGCTCGTCCGAGCGACTCTAGTTCTGCGCGTTTCCTCCGTTGGGAGCGGTGATCGCCGGCTCGTAGGCCTCCACGAACTCGATCACCTCGCGGGTCACCCGCGCCGGCGTTGAAGCCCCCGCGGTAATCCCCACGCGCTTCGTATCCACGAACCACTGCAGGTCGATCTCCGCGACCGTGTCCACCAGATACGCCGGCTTGCCCTTGATGTCACGCACCACCTCGACCAGGCGCCGTGAGTTGGAGCTGCGCTCGCTTCCCACTACCAGCACCAGATCGCATTCATCGGCGGCCGCCACGGCCGCTTCTTGGCGATCCTGGGTAGCCAGGCAAATGTCGTTGTGCACCTCGGCGTCAGGATATTTGTCCAGAATGCTGGAGATGACGTCCTCGGTGTCCCACACGCTCAGCGTGGTTTGCGTCGTCACGGCGATGCGCTCCGCACCGAGATCGAGCTTGGCCACGTCGTCCGTCGACGAGACCAGGTGCACGTGGTCGGGCGCTTCGCCGATCGCGCCTTCAGGCTCGGGATGTCCCGGCTTGCCCACGTAGATGATCTCGTAGCCCTTGTCGACCAGGTCGATGATCAGGTCGTGCGTCACATAGACGTCGGAGCAGGTGGCGTCGATCACGGTCAGCCCGCGATCCATCGCTCGC
Source organism: Chloroflexota bacterium (assembly GCA_034428595.1). Classification (GTDB taxonomy): domain Bacteria; phylum Chloroflexota; class UBA11872; order UBA11872; family UBA11872; genus JAJECS01. The sequence goes on from DAOUHO010000067.1 coordinate 3,446, forward strand.
GACTTCACCGCCGGCGACACGCCGTGCGCCGTGAGGATCACCGTGCCGCTTTCGATCTTCTCCAGCCCCGCAAACCGATCGTCGAGATCGATGAGTTTCACGTTGTATTGGGCCAGTTCCTGCACCACGTGGGCGTTGTGCACCAGATAGCCCAGCATGTACACGGGGCCCTCGTGCGTTTGACCGGCCTCTTGCGCTAGGCGGATGGCGTCCACGACGCCATGGCAGAAGCCCCGCGGCGTTATTCGCAGAACGTCCATCGCAGCCCCCCGCTTCGCATTTGCCCCATCCTACCGGCCCGGCGTTATCCGGCCAGCTGCGCCGTGAGGCCGGCGGCGTCCGTGACCGGCAATTCGCAGGCGAAGTTGCGGCACACATAGGCCGTCGCCGCCCCATGTACCGCCGGCCGACCGACCAAAAGCGGCACCGTGGTCGACTCGGAAGGCGCTGCCGCCGCGACCACCTGGCGTGGGCGGTAGGCGTCGAACGCGGCGTCGATCAGCCCGCGCGTGCCGGGATCCTCGAGGTCGCCCACGATCGCAACCTCCTGGGCGCCCGAGAGCGCGAAATCGGCCGCGCACAGCCATTGTCCGAATCCGGTGGCATGCTCTCCGGCGAATCGCCCAACAAGCGGCAGCCCCTGCGCCACTGCGTCGGCGAATCTTGCATCGCCCGTCAGCGCGGCAAGCTGCGCCACCACCGTCGCCGCCATCGCGTTGCCCGACGGCGTGGCGTTGTCCTGCACGTCCTTCGGTCGGGTGATCAGCGTTTCGTGGTCCTCGCTGGTGTCGAAGAAGCCCCCCGCGGGATCGGCAAAGTGCGCCAGCATCGCATCCGCCAGCTCAACCGCCGCCTCGAACCACCTGGGATCGAACGTCGTCTGATAGAGCTCCACCAGACCGGATGCGAGGCACGCGTAGTCCTCCAAATAGCCATTCAGCTTGGCCTGCCCGTCGCGCCACGTGCGCCACAGTCGTCCGTTGGGACGGCGAAGCTCGCGCAGCGCAAACTCGCCCGCGCGCACCGCCATGTCGCGGTAGTCGCCGCGATCGAGCACCCGCGCCGCGTCCGCCACCGCCGCCAGCATCAGACCGTTCCACGCCGTCAGCACCTTGTCGTCCAGACCGGGTCGAATGCGGCCCTCGCGCCGCTCGAACAGCGTTGCCCGTCCCAGCGCCAGCCGCGCCTCGACCTCGGCGACCGCCAGACCGTGCATGGACGCCAGCACGTCGGCGTCGCGCACCCGCCGCAGGATGGTCTTGCCCTCCCAGTTGCCGTTCGGCGACACGTCGTACGCATCCCGAAAGAGCGGCGCGTCGTCGCCCAACAGCTCATCCACCTCGGCCAGCGACCAGACGAAGAACTTGCCTTCCTCGCCTTCCGAGTCGGCGTCCTGCGTGCTGAAGAACCCGCCGTCCGGGTGCGTCATCTCGCGCGCCACGTAGTCCAGCGTCGCTTCGACCACCTCCCGGTACTCAGACTTGCCCGTCACCTGCCAGGCGTGCAGATATACCCGCGCCAGCTGCGCGTTGTCGTACAGCATCTTTGCGAAAGGGGGCGCCAGCCACTCGGCGTCGACGCTGTAGCGGTGGAATCCGCCGCCGAGCTGGTCGTAGATCCCGCCGCGCGCCATCTTCGTCAGCGAACGCTCGACGACGTCCAGCAGCAGACCTTCGCCTGTCGCCGCGTGCCGTCGCAGCAGGAACTCGAGGGCCATGGGCTGCGGGAATTTGGGCGCCGTGCCCCAGCCTCCATGCTGCCGGTCGTGGCTGGCCGCCAGCACGCGGCTGGCCTGACGAAGCGTCAGTTCCGTGAGCTCGCTCGTCGACGCGCCCACTTGCACGCGCTGCAGCGCTTCCACGAGCTGCTTGGCGCCGTTGTCCAAGTCGTCGCGCCGAATCACCCACGCCTCATACACCTGCTCCAGCAACTGCAGGAACGACGGCATGCCGTAGCGCGGCTCGGGCGGGAAGTAGGTGCCGCCGTGGAACGGCCGCCCGTCGGGCATCAGGAACACGGTCATCGGCCAGCCCCCGTGCCCCGTAATTGCCGTAACCGCGCCCATGTAGATCTGATCGAGGTCGGGCCGCTCCTCGCGGTCCACCTTGATCGACACGAAGTGCTCGTTCAGATAGGCCGCCGTGTCCTCGTCCTCGAACGACTCGTGCTCCATCACGTGGCACCAGTGGCAGGCCGCATAGCCGACGCTCAGGAAAATCGGCCGGTTCTCGTCGCGCGCCTTGGCCAGGGCCTCCGCGCCCCAGGGAAACCAATCCACCGGATTGTGCTGATGCTGCAAGAGATAGGGGCTGGACTCGGCGGCGAGGCGATTCGGCACGCGGGAACCCATCGGTGAGCCGCGCGGTGGTCCGGGCGGCCCCCGATTCTCACCCGGCGGCCGGCATGCCGCCAACGGTGGACGCGTACCATGCCTGTCCAACAGGCGGATCGAAGGAGTCTCTGCAATGACGCTTAGCGGCAAACGCGCCCTGGTAACCGGAGGCAGCCGCGGCGTCGGCGCCGCCACGGTCGAGATGCTGGCCGAGCGCGGCGCCTCCGTCGCCGTGAACTACGTGCGGTCGAAGGACCGGGCCGACGAGGTCGCGGAAAAGGCCCGCGACCACGGCGTCACCGCCGTTCCGATTGCGGCGGACGTGAGCTCGCCGGACGCGGCGCGGGCGCTCGTCGGCGACGCGGCCGACGCCCTGGGCGGCCTCGACATCCTGATCAACAACGCGGCGGTCACCCGCTTCAGCGACATCTTGAACCTCGACAGCGTGGACGACGAAGCCTGGGAGGTCATCTTCGCCACGAACGTCCAGGGTCTGTTCAACGTCACCCGCGCCGCCGCGCCGCACCTGCGTACTGGCGGCGCAGGCGTGGTGGTGAACGTGGGGTCCGTCGCCGGCATCAGCGACTCGGGCAGCTCGATCCCCTACTGCGCCTCGAAGGCGGCGGTGCACAGCCTCACCCGCACGCTCGCGCGGGCGCTGGCTCCCGACGTGCGGGTCAACTGCGTCGCGCCCGGCTTCATCAACACCGAGTGGCACTACGACCACCCCGACCCGACGTACGCCGACACCAACCGTGAGCGCGCGCGCACCGGAACCTATCTCCAGCGCGTCTGCGAGCCGGAGGACGTGGCCGACGCGATCATGGGATTCGTGGTCCACAACCGCCTCGCCACCGGCCAGGTGCTCATGGTCCACGGCGGAAAGCCGGTTTAGGCGAAAGCCCTTCGGGGTAGGGCGGGTTTCAAACCTGCTCCCACTCACTGCGGCCTAGGTCAGCAACTCCCGCATCTGATCCCGCAGCAAAATCGTCTCGGTCAGCACGTCCATGTGATCGAGGCCCAGCCACGGCGTGGTCACCACCTCCAGCGCCATCACGCCGTCGTAGCCGTCGCGCTTCAGGTCGGCCACGATCCGCGCGAAGTCGATCGTTCCCTCGTCGAAGCGCGATTGGAGCTGCGACAGCGCCGCCTGGCGCACGTGCCAGTGCGTCCCGTGCGGATGCATCAGCGCGATGTGCTCATAGGGCATGCCGTGAAACACGAAGTGCGAGTGATCCAGAGTGAACGACAGGCCGGGCACGTCGTCCAGCATGCGCAGCGCCAGTTCGGGTGACCAGGTCACGCTGTCCACGTGCGGCTCGATGCGCAGGCGCACCTCGTGCCGCGCCGCCACGTCGATTAGCGCTCGCAGCTGCTCGCGCGACCGCACGTAGGCCTCCTCCATCGTCAGTCCCGGCCAATAGATGCCCGGACTGAGCGTCACGCCGTCCATCCCCGCCTTGGCCGCGAATTCGATCCACGCCGCGTCGACTTCCCGCTGATGCTCATATTCGGCCGGATCGGGCGTGTTGGTGATGTGTTTGTCCGTGGCCTGGGGAAACGCATCGTGAAACCGCATCCCGGCCTTTTCACCGATGGCCCGGATGCGCTCCGCCTCGGCGTCGACGTTCCGGGCCACGTAGTCCGGCTCCAGATCGCGCCCGTTGCCGACGTCCATCACCCGCACGCCCAGCGCGCGCCAGATGCGCGCCGACTCCTCCACGGTGCAGTGCGGTGTACTGAAAAGATGTCCGCCCAGTTCGATTCCCATGCGCCGTCTCCCGCCGTGCCGCTCGCTCGACGCTAGCGTGCCACGTCCGGCGCCACGCGCCGGTGCTCCGCCGAAACTCCTGTTCCCGCCCGCAATGTAAGTCTGCTCACACAACTGCCGGCGCGTTCCGCCCCGCGTCGCGGAACTCACACAGGCCCCGTCGATGCCCGCTACACACTGGCGGGACCTAGCATGCGGCGTTTCGTGCCGCCCACCGCTATTCGAGAAGCGCAATACCCACGTCCGGGGGCGCAGCCTCTTGTTTCGCACCTGCTACGCGCGGCTCCGGCGTAGACAGGACCTAGTTGGAACCTCGCCTGATCCAGCGCGGGCCGGCGGCAGATCGATGAGGCGCTGCGTGCGGCGCTTGCAGAGCATTCGAACCGTCAGCGGCCTGCCTGTTCCCGAGCTCTCGCTGGGAGGACTCGCCGCCCATTGCGCGCGCCATCCCTGGCGCACGATCGCCATCTGGGCGGCCATGCTCGTGGCGGCGAGCGTCCTGGTGGCGACGCAGCTGGGCGGCTCGCTGACGACCGATCAGCGGATCTCGAATAACCCCGACTACCTGCTCGGCGACCAGATCATCGCCGAGCGTTTCGACCGTCCGGGCGGCATTACCGAGCTCGTGATCGTGCGAGCCGAAGCAAGCACTGTCGACGAGCCGTCCTTCCGCACCGTGGTCGAGCAGTTGCACGCCGACCTCACCGCGCTCGGCCCGGCAACGGTCCAGGGCGTGTTCAGCTACTACCAGACCGGCGATTCCTCGCTGGTATCGAGCGACCGCCAATCGCTGCTGCTGCCGGTGCTCATGAGCGGCGGGCTCGAGGACGCGATCGTCAACGTCCACCAGGTCCACGCGGTCATCGACGCCATCGATTCCGAAGGCTTCACCACGTATGTGACCGGTCGCGCCACCGGCGGTCAGGACTTCCGGGAGATTGCCGAGCGTGACCTGCAAAAGGGCGAGCTGGTCGCTCTGCCGATTGCCTTTCTGATCCTTGTGCTGGTCTTTGGCGCCTTTGCCGCGGCGCTGCTCCCGATCGTCCTCGCCGGGGTGGCGATCGTCATTGCCCTGGGCATAACCGCGCTGATTGGGCAGGTGTTCGATCTCTCGTTCTTCGTGGTCAACATGGTCACGATGATGGGTTTGGCGGTTGGCATTGACTATTCGCTATTCGTCCTCTCCCGTTACCGTGAAGAGCGCCGCGCGGGCCGCGATACCGTCGAAGCGATTACGACCATGGGAGCTACGGCGAGCCGCGCGGTGCTCATCAGCGGCCTGGTCGTCATCGTGGCCCTGCTCGGGCTGCTGGTTGTTCCCGTGAACGTGTTCCAGGGCCTGGCGGCCGGCGCGATCCTCGTGGTCGCCGCGGCGGTGTTCGCGGCGCTCACGCTGCTCCCGGCGGTTCTCAGCCTCATGGGCGACCGCGTCGACGCCCTCCGCCTTCCGTTCCTCGGACGCCTCGCCGCCGTCGCCAAACGCCGGCGCGGGCGCCCCCTGTGGGACCGCCTGGCCTACGCCGTGATGCGCCGGCCAATCGTCAGCCTCGTCATCGTCGTTGGCCTGCTGGCCGCGGCCGCGGTGCCCAATATCGGGATCAATACGGGCTCCGCCAGCCTTTCGAGCCTGCCGCCGGAAACGCGGACCGCTGACGGGCTTGCCGTGCTGCAGCGTGAGTTCCTCGGCGGCCTCGTCTCACCCGCCCAAATCGTCATCGACGGCGACACTTCGGCTGCCGACGTGCAGGCGGCGATCGCTCGGCTGCAGACGGCGCTTGCCGACGACCCGGACTTCGGTCCCGCGCGCCTCGAAATCAGCCGCGACGGTACCGCCGCGCTCATTACGGTGCCGCTGGTCGCCGAACCAACCAGCGGCGCCGGCGCCGACGCCGTTCGTCGACTGCGCGATGAGGTCATTCCAGCGGCGCTGGCCGACGTCGAGGCCAAGGCCTTCGTCACCGGCATAACGGCCCAGAACGTGGCCTACTTCGACGTGGCCGCGCAATACACGCCCGTGGTCTTCGGCATCGTCCTCAGCATCAGCTTCGTCCTGCTGCTGGTGGTCTTCCGCTCGGTGATCGTGCCGGCCAAGGCCATCCTGATGAACCTGCTGGCGGTGGGCGCCGCATACGGCCTGATCGTGCTCGTCTCCCAAATGGGATTCGCCGCCGAACTGCTGGGCTTTCAGCAGGTCATGGCTATCGAGGCCTGGGTTCCAATCCTGCTCTTCGCCGTGCTCTTCGGACTCTCCATGGACTACCACGTGTTCCTGCTCAGCCGCATTCGCGAGCGCTTCGAACGCACCGGCGACAACGCCGAGTCGGTGGCATTCGGACTGCGGCGGACGGGCGCGCTCATCACCGGCGCCGCGCTGATCATGGTTGCCGTGTTCGGCGGGTTTGCCTCGGGTGACCTGGTCGTCTTCCAGCAGATCGGCTTCGGGCTGGCGGTTGCCGTCGCCATCGACGCCACGCTCATCCGCTCCATCCTGGTGCCGGCTTCGATGAAGTTGCTCGGGTCGCGCAACTGGTGGCTGCCGCGACCGCTGCGCTGGCTGCCCCACCTGCGACTGGAAGGTGCGGCGGTCGTCTCTCCCAAGCCGACGGTCGCCCTCCGCAAGCGCCGCACGCCCTAGCTCCGACCTCAACGCGCGCCGCCGCCGCGCCTCGCCGTCGGTTCCCTATTGCATCCCGAGTCCCGTCCCGTCACCATGCTCATCGGAGGAGGCCCGCATGCGCATCGACCGCCTGGATGTCTACTACGTCCGAATGCCGCTCATCTACCCTTGGCGCACCGCCTATGGCGAAGACCACGACATCGACTCGGTGCTCGTGAAGGCCACCAGCGGCGACCACGCGGCCTGGGCCGAGGCCACCCCCTTCTTCGCCCCGCACTACGTGAACGAGTGCGCCGGCGGCGTGTTCTACCTGGTGGCCGAGGTGTTCGGGCCGCATGTCGTGGGACGCGAGTACGACACGGCCCAGGACCTCCACGACCGGCTCGCGTTCGCCAAGGGCAACGGGTTCGCTAAGGCGGCGGTCGAGCTGTGCTGGTGGACGCTGGAGTCGAGGCTCACCGGCACGCCTGTCCACCGGCTGCTCGGCGGCGAGACTCGTCCCGTCATCGCCGGCGCCGACTTTGGCGTGCAGGATTCCATCGACATGCTCCTGGGCAACATGCAGCAGGCGGTGGATGCCGGCTTCCCGCGCACCAAGCTCAAGGTGCGGCCGGGCTGGGACGTGGACATGCTGCGCGCCGTGCGCTCAACGTTTCCGAATCACCTCATTCACATCGACTGCAACTCGGGCTACACCCTCGACGACCTCGACACCTTCGAGGCCATCGACGATCTGGGGCTGGCCTTCATCGAGCAGCCGTTGGGCTGGAACGACATCCTCGACCACGCCGAGCTGGCGCGAGCGATCGAGACGCCCATCTGCCTGGACGAGTCCGCCCGCGACCTGGAGATGGTGCAGCAGGCCATCCGCATTGGCGCCTGCCACTACGTCAACATCAAGCCCGGCCGCGCGGGCGGCTTCACCAATTCTGTGGCCATGCACGATGTCTGCCGCGACGCCGGCATTCCGGTGTGGATCGGCGGGATGCTCGAAAGCTCCGTCGGGGCGGCGCTGTGCGTCGAGCTGGCCACGCTGCCCAACTTCACCTATCCGGGCGATCTGTTCCCGTCGTCGAAGTTCTATCGGCAGGATTTGGCGGAGCCGGCGTTAGAGCTCGAGCCCGACCTCACCTTCGCGCCGGCCACCGGGGGCCTTCCCGAACCCGATCCGGAGCGACTCGAGCGCATGTCCACGCGCCACGCCGTGGTGACGCCCGCCTAGCTAGAGATCGCCGCCTTACTCTTCGTCATTCCGGCGAAAGCCGGAATCCAGGTTCCACGCCGTCGCGCCCCAGTAGGGGCGTTCCTAGTGGGCGCCCTTCCGGGTCAAACCGGGCAGCCATTAGGGATGCCCCTACACGGACCTCGGATTGCCCGGTGGCCCACGCTGCGTGCAGCGTGGGAATCGACACTGCCATCTCCGCGCGCGCATTGACCCGTAGGGGGCGGGTCTCCGACCCGCCCTCACCGAGTTGCGCAATGGTCCAACCTACGCCGACACCGTCGCCGGCTGTCTTCGCACCCGATGCGTCTCGCGCACCAACAGCAGGAAGATCAGCCCGCTGGCGAATCCCGCCACCGCCAGGTAGAACGGCGCCGCCTCCGGACCGGCGGCATCCGCCACCACGCCGACGATCAGCGGCCCGCCCGTCATGCCCGTGTTGCCCATGAACTGCCACACGCCCAGGAACGGCCCCGGCGACTCGCGGGGCGCCAGGTCCGACCCCAGAGTCAGCATCGCGCCCGACCCCCACCCGTTGGCCACGCCGGCGAACAGCCCGACCACGATCAATCCGACGAAGTCTTGCGCCAGCGGCAGCACGGCCATGGACGCCCCGAGCATCACCATGGACGGCGCGTTGGTGAACTTACGCCCAAACCGATCCATCACGTATCCAGCTATCGGGAACAGCGTCATGTCGATGGCCGCCGAGGCGCTCACCACCACACCGATTTCGGCGGCGTCGAGACCGAGCACGAACGCGCCGTATATCGGAATGATCACCTGTCGCCCCGCGCGGACGGCCGACGCCAGCACGTGTCCGGTGCCGGCGGTTGCGAGATCGCGCCAGTGGGCCCGCAGCACCGCCCACAGGCTCGACGGCGCCACGTGCCGCGCCGGAACGCTGCCCAGGGGCCGCTCGACCCGTTGCCGCATCAGCAGCATCGGCAGCGCGCCGACGGCGGAGATCAGGCCAGCAACTAGGAAACAGACCTCGTAGCTCACCAGCTCGGCCAGCGCGCCGCCCACGGCGGGACTGGGAAACAGGCTGATGCGCATGACCCCGCCGAACAGAGACATCGCCCGCCCGCGGTGATGCTGCGGCACGGCGGCCACCAGATGCGACATGCGCGAGATCGTCCACGTCGCCATGCCGATCCCCGCCAGCGCCCGGAAGATCACCACCAGCGTGTAGTCGCGCGTGAAGCCCATCGCCAGCGTCGCCGCCGCCACCGCCAGCAATCCCACGATCGCCGACCGGTGCTCGCTCCAGCGCGCCTGCAGCAGGCCGGCCGGCACGTTCCACAGCAGCGTCCCCAGCCCGGTCACCGCCACCGCCAGCGTCACCAGCGTGTAGTTGACGCCCAGCTCCGCCGCGAACAGCGGCAGCGTCGGCGTCAGCATCCCGACGCCGAAAAACATCAGGAACGCCGGCAGATACACGCCGGGGATCAGCGGGCGCAGGGTTTGGAGCACGTCGGGTATGCGCACGGGCCGGAATATAAGGCACGCGCGTTCCTCCCCAGCCGCACCGCGTCCTATGCTGGCATTTTCCCGCCGCAACGGAGTCACCCATGAAGGCCATTCGCGTCCACACGCCCGGCGGCATCGAGGCGCTCACCTACGAAGACACCCCGGACCCGTCGCCCGCGCCGAACGAGGTCCTCGTGCGCGTCGAAGCCGCCGGGGTGAACTACATCGACACCTATCAGCGCACCGGCAGCTACCCAGTCGAGCCGCCGTTCACGCTCGGCATGGAGGGCGCCGGCGTGGTGGTGGAGGTTGGGTCAGGGGTCACCACCCTCGAGCCCGGTGACCGCGTGGCGCACGGCACCGAAATGGGTTCATATGCCGAGATGCAGGCCGTTGCGGCCGATCGGCTGGTGCGCGTTCCGGAAGCACTCGACACCCGCAGTGCCGCCGCGGTGATGCTCCAGGGCTGCACGGCGCACTACCTCACGACGTCGAGCTTCCCGCTGCGCGCCGGTCACACCGCGCTGGTGCACGCCGGCGCAGGCGGCGCCGGACGTCTGATCATTCAAATGGCCAAGAGGGCTGGCGCGAACGTCATAACGACGGTCGGCACGCCCGCCAAGGCGGAAGTCGCGCGCGACGTGGGCGCGGATCACGTCATCAACTACACGGAGGAGGACTTCCTCCCCAAGGTCCGCGAGCTCACCGATGGCGTCGGCGTGGACGTCGTCTACGACGGCGTGGGGCAGGCGACGTTCGACCGCGGGCTCGACTGCCTCAAGCCTCGCGGCTACATGGTGCTCTTCGGCGCCGCCAGCGGTCCGGTGCCGCCGATGAACCCGCAGACGCTCAACCAGAAGGGCTCAATTTTCCTGGCGCGTCCGAGCCTCGGGCACCACCTCATCACCCCGGAAGAGTTCGAGTGGCGCACCTCGTCAGTGCTCGGCTGGGTCGCGGACGGCTCCCTCAAGCTCAAGGTCCACGGCGAATACGCCCTGGCCGACGCCGCGCAAGCCCACACCGACCTCGAAGGCCGCGCCACGACCGGGAAGCTGTTGCTGCTTCCCTAGCCGTAGCTCCCAAGCACACTATTGGCCGCGTGACGGCCGCTTGGCCTGCCGCGTGTCATGCCAAGCGATTCGAGCACGCTGAGGGCTGGCATCCCTGGCTTCCTCTCTGCCGTTGTCCCCCGCGTCCGCGATCTGC
>DAOUHO010000068.1:0-7905 GCA_034428595.1 Chloroflexota bacterium
GGACTCGATATCCAGCTTGAAAAGCTCGCAAATCGGATTCGGGGTGTTCGGGAAGATCACCTCGAGCCGCTGGCCCTCCGAGTCGTAGCGGAAGCCATCCTCGCCCCGCGGGTAGCCGGCCGCGTCCAGAATCTCGTTCGCCTTGGGGACGTTCCAGTCATAGAGCTTGGACGCCTCTTCGCTGAAGCCGATGGTGCCCGGGGCCAGCAGGTTGCTGACCAGGGTTGGCGCCAGGCCGCCGTTCTGCCGCACGGTCGCGGTCCGCCGGTCCAGCGCGTGAATCAGCGCCTTCCGCACGTTGATATCGGTCAAGGGCCACTTGATCGTGTTCATCGGCACGTACTGGATGTCGTTGAACAGCAGCCCGATGACGTGGAACGCGGGGTTCTCGGAAACTCGCTGCACGTCCGGGAACGTGAACTGCAGCGAGATGTCGATCTCACCGGCCTCGAACGCCTGCGCCCGGGCGGCGAAGTCCATCGACAGCTGGAGAATTCTGGCCGTGTCGGCCAATCCCGGCCCCTTGTTGGTCGCAAACGGCGGGCCCCACGTGTAGTCGTCGAATCGCTCGTACAGCAGGTCAACGTCGTCAGTCCAGCTCACGAACTTGTACGGACCGGTCCCGACCGGATTGCGCTCGAAGTCCTGCCCCATCTCCGTGATGGCCGTCGGCGACCCCATCACGAGCGAGGGAGTCGTCAGGAATTCCGGCAGCAGCGGCTGCGGTCCGTTCGTGTTGAACCGGACGGTGTAGTCGTCGACCTTCTCGACGCTGGCGAAGGCGCCAACCTCACCCGCGACCGACCCGCGCACGGCGCTCGCGTCGAGATAGCGCTCGAAGTTGAAGACCACGGCATCGGCATTGAACGGGGTGTCGTCGTGGAACTTCACGTCGCTGCGCAGCGGCAGCGTCCATGACAGTCGATCACTTGCAACCTCGGGAAGCCCCGCCGCCAGGTGCGGCTGTAGGACGTTGTCCTCACCGAACACCACGAGGCGCTCGAACATCGGCGACGTCGCCTCGGGCCCGCGCGTAATCCAGGACAGCGGGTCCAGCGAGTTTGGATTGGTGAAGGTGAAATAGGTCACCTCGCCGCCCACGATGGGGTCCCAGGGTTCGCCGCCGATGTCGACGATCTTGCTGAGCAGATGCGCGTCGACGCCGGGGGCTCGCTCCCGGGCCTTCTCGACGATCTTCTCGACGATGACCTCTCGGATGACTTCCTTTTCGACGACCTGCTGGACCGGAACTTCCTTGATGACCTCTTGGGTCACGATCGTCGCGACCTCGACCTCTTTGATCACTTCCTGAGTGACGATGGTCTGGACCGGGACTTCCTTGATGACCTCCTTGGTGACGATCTTCTCTTCACCACACGCGGCGAGTGCGGCCGCTCCGACACCGCCGGCTAAGGCAACGGCTCCACTGCGCAACGCTTGACGGCGCGAGAGCGAAGATCTCATACCCATGTCTCATCTCCCCCAGACTTTCCGAATTCGAAGGTTTTCTTCAGCATCGCATCCTACTCGCTGGGCATAGCCGTGACAACGCGAGCGGAAGGTAGAACTGGCTAGCCGGTCCAGGCCGAGGCCTGCGGGTCCAGCGCCTCGCGAAGACCGTCGCCAAAGAGATTGATGGCGAAGACGGTGATGGCCAGCGCCAGTCCGTTGAACGTCGGAATCCACCAGGCCGTGCGGAAGTAGTTGCGATTCAAGGAAAGCTCGAGCCCCCATTCGGGCTCGGGTGGGCCGGCGCCCAATCCGAGAAAGCTCAGGCCGGCCGCTGACAGCATGTTGGTGCCCAGGCCGAGCGTGGCAAGGATGAGGATCGGGCTGATGACGTTGGGGAGTATGTGGCGAAAGATGATTCGCAAATCGCGCATGCCGACGGCGCGCGCCGCCCGCACGTAGGTGAACTCGCGCGCCGACAACGTGGTGCCGCGCACGACGCGGGCATACCCGGCAATCCCGGCAATCCCCAGCGCGATCATGGCGTTGTTCAGGCCGGGGCCCAGCCCCGCCACGATGGTGATGGCCAGCAGCAGGCTGGGAAATGCGAGCATGATGTCCAGCACGCGGCTGATCAGCATGTCCGGCCAGCGGCCGAAGTAGCCCGCAACCAATCCCAGAATCGATCCGCCCACGGCGCCGATGGCAACCGCGGTGAAGCCGATGCGCAAGGAAATGCGCGCCCCGCGCACCACACGACTGAACACGTCGCGCCCGATGTCGTCGGTGCCGAATACATGGCCGTCAGTTCCAGGCGGCAACAACGCCCCGGGGACGTTGTAGTAGTCCAGCCCTTCGGTGGCGATCACGTCGGCAAAAATCGCGCCGGACGCCATGATGATCAATATCACGCCGCCGACGAGTGCGCCCTTGTTGCGATAGAGACGCCGCCAGGCGAGCGTCCATTCGCTGCGCGGCTTCACCTGAGCGGCGCCCTGGAGCGCCGCCTCGCCCACCACCCGGGACTCCAAGCTCATCGGCTGCCCTCGGTCCTGTTTCGGTATGCCTACCGGCGCCGACGTCGTGGTCGACGAATCGCGGCGCCCTGCCGTCGCGGGAACACGGCGGCCGCGCAGCGGTCACCGCAGTCGTTCGAAGCTAAACCGATTGACCGTTGAGCGTCAATCCCGCGGAGCCGCCATTCTGTCGGTCATTGGTCCTCAGTCGACGGCGGCATCGGTTGCCAGGGGCGTCACGCTCGCAAGCGCCATGCGCCATACTGTCGCCGCACTAGCGGTTTACCGCCGGGGCCTTTACGGCGCAGCCGCCGGAGTCGGAGTTGCCGTGGAAATCAACGACCAGCGCCCGAGCCTCTTGTGAAACTCTGCATTTCCATCGCGTGCTACCGCTGGGCGTTCCAGCCCTCGATTCGGCGCGACGGCCTCGACTACCGCGCGGGCGGCGGGCCGCTGGCCTACTTGCAGTCATTCACGGCCCCGCCGCCGGAAGACAACCGCTTCTTCTGGATGGTCGACAAGACGGCTGAGCTGGGACTCCAGGGGCTCTACGCGCATCCAGGCGAATACGTCGACGACCGGGCCGGGGCTGAAGACATGCGCCGCAAGGTCGAGGACCGCGGACTAATCTGGAACGGCGGCCTCACCGTCAACATGGCCGCCACCGACGAAGAGTGGGAGAGCTTCGAATACGACAACGCCGTGCGCCAGCTCAAGCTCAACCATTGGGCCGGGCTCAACATCGCCACCATGACCCACCGGCTGCCCAACGTGCATAACCACTTCTCGACCGACCCGCCGATCGACGAGCAAATGGCGCGCGCCGCCAGGCATCTCCCCGCGCTGACGCCCGTGGCCCGGGACCTTGGCGTGATCATGGCCTGGGAAAACCACATGGACTACCGCGTCTCCGAAGTGGCCGGCGTCGTGGACGAGATCAGCTCGCCCTGGCTGCAAATCACCCTCGACACCGCCAATCCATTCCCCAGTCTCGAGGACCCGTTGGAAGGCGCGCGCATCGCCGCCCGCAACGTCGTGGCGGTGCACTTCAAGGACTTCCGCGCCCAACCGCTGCGCGCGACGTGGGAGCCGCATTTCCACTACTCGCCCGTGGGGCACGGCGACTCGCCCATCGGCGAGATCCTCGCGGTGCTGCAAGCCGAGGCGCCCGACCCGGAGAACCTGCTCGCCAACATCGAGATTTCGCCGCCACCGCAGCACGACCCGGAAACATGGGTGCTCGAGAGCAAGCGCTGGTTGCTGGAAGAGCAGGGCCAATACTTCGAGCCCCATTTGTCAGCCCAATGAAGCTCGGGCTCTCCCACGAGACCTACCGCTGGGTCGCCTTCCCGTGGATGCGGTCGGACGACCCGGAGTTCGTCGGTGAGATGCAGGCGCCCATCTACCTGCGAGGTATCGACCCGCCGCCGCCCGGGGAACTGCCGATCGATTGGATTATTGATCGCGTGGTGGCCCACGGACTTTCGTCGCTGGCCATGGATTGCGGCTGGTTCGAGAGCATCGACCGCGCCCGCGCCTTCCGCGACCGGATGGCTGAGCGCACCCTCACCTGCCTCGCGTCCGCATCCGTCGACCTGGCCGCGTCGGCCGATGCCTGGGGCGGCGGAGGCTATGACCCATTGTGGAGCAGCCGCCGAATGCCGACCTTCGACATGTCGCGGGCAACCGCCGTTCGGTCCGGCTGGACCGGCGGCGCGCCGTTCGACATCGCGGTGCGGGCCATGGAGCTGGCGCAGGCCGCGGGCGCGAGCACCCTCAGCCTGGTGCACGGACAACCCGGCCGCCTCAACCACTACGCCAAGGCCCCATCCATCGACGAGCAGATCGACCGGATCGTCGGCAACCTCAAGACCCTGCTGCCCATCGCCGACGACATGGGCTTGACGCTCGCCACCGAAAACCACATGGACTACCGCTGCTCGGAGTTCGCCCGTGTCCATGAGGGTCTGGGCACGACGACCCTGCGCCACGTGTTCGACTTCGCCGACTCCATGGCCGTCAACGAAGACCCGCTCGACGGTCTCCGCCACGTGGCCCGCTACACCACCGCCACACACCTCCGGGACATGCGGGCACAGCCCATCACCCAGGTAGCCACCGGCGCCTTCTTTCACACGCCCATCGGCCTCGGCAGCGTGCCGATTCAGACAATGCTCGACATCTTGCAGGCCGAGGCGCCGGACCCCGCCGATCTGCACCACTTCGTCGAGGTCGTCCCGCGGCCCGACTACGACACCGAGCACTGGCTCACCGCCAGCCTCGACTGGCTGCGCACCGAATGCGCGGCGTACTGGGGCTAGCCGCTCCGAATTCCTGCCCGGCAGCCGCCACCCTCGTCGACAGTTCCGGAGTACGCTGCCCCCACAGGCGCTGCCCACGCCGAGGGTGACCATGGACTACGACGCGATCATCGTCGGCTGCGGCCACAACGGCCTCGTGGCGGCGTTCTACCTGGCGCGGGCCGGGTTACGGGTGCTGGCGTTGGAGCAGGGACCCAAGGTCGGCGGCGCGGCCACCACCGACGAGCTCTTTCCCGGCTTCCACTTCTCCACCTGCGCCCACAGCTTCGTCCTGTTCCATCCGCGGATCCTGGACGACATGCGCCTCGTGGATCGTGGCCTGCGCGTGTTTCGCCGCGATCCCCCGCAGTTCCACCCATTTGCCGACGGCGAGTATCTGCTCAACTGGAACGACCTGGAACGGACGCGGGAATCCATCGCCCGCGTCTCACAGCACGACGCCGAAGCCTATATAGATTATGTCAAGTTCTGGCAGCGCGCGGCGGAGATCTTCGAGCCCTACCTGCTCACGCCCCCGCCCTCCCTGGGCGAATTCCTGCGCACCGCCGAGGACGGTCCGCATGGGGCCGTCGCGCATACCCTCATCACCGGCACCCGACGCCAGCTCCTCGACGAATACTTCGAGTCGCCGCGCGTCAAGGCGTCGCTGGGCACCACCTTCGACGCCGGCACCACCGATAACGCGGGCGGATTGCTCTACTTCGCCTTTGCCGCCGCTCTCTCGTCACAACTGGGCCAACGCGGGCTGGTGGGATTCCCCCGGGGAGGCATGGGTGCGGTCACGCGACTCCTGCGCCAAGCCGCCGAGAGCGCTGGGGCCGTGGTGCGCACCTCATCGCCGGTCACCGGCGTGCACGTGGCCGACGGACGCGCCCGAGGCGTCGTTCTCGCCGACGGAACGGTCGTCACCGCCCGCGCCGTGCTCTCCAACGCCGACCCACAGCGCACGCTCGCCCACCTGGTTCCGCCGGAGCACCTGCCGGAGCCCTTCCTCCGCTCGGTTCGACGGCTGCGGATAAACGCGGGCTACCTGAAGCTGCACTGCGCCACGACGGGCTTGCCTGACTGGCGGGCCTTGCCGGGAGACGGTCCGCAGCACGGCGCCAACGTGCGCATCTGCGAATCGCTGGACCACATCGACCGGGCCTGGAGTCAGGCACGCGCCGGCCAAATGCCCACGGAGTCAGTCCTCGGGCTGGTCTGCCCGTCCGTCTATGACCGCTCAGTCGCACCCGCCGGCCACCACACCATCTCGATCTGGGTCGAATACGCCCCTGTGGGACTCCCGCCGGCCTCCTGGGAGGCCCAGCGGGCGCAAATCAGCGACGCGCTGATTGCGCAGGTCGCGCGCTACGCCCCCAACTTCCCCGACCTGGTGCAAGACGCCTACCTCCACGGACCGCCTGAAATCGAGGCCCGCGCCGGCATGACGCGCGGCAACATGCATCACGTCGACATGACCATCGATCAGATGCTAGGTGCGCGTCCCCTGCCCGGCTGCGCGGCCTACCGTACGCCGCTCAGCGGGCTCTATCTGTGTGGATCGGGATGCCATCCCGGAGGCGGCGTCAGCGGCGTGCCCGGCCACAACGCCGCCCAGACCGTGATCCGCGACCTGAATGGCGTCGCGGCCGCGGACACACCGCGCGCTACCATCGGCGCCACGCGGCCCGCGAAGACCAACCTTCCGAGAGGCAGAAGCCTGTGATGTCCAAGGCCATGACGTCGTCCGAGCAACTCCTGGGAAGAGCCAAGCGTGTGCTGACCGCCGGAGCATTGGGGCGGTTCAGCATTCCGGACGAGGTCAGCGTGGTATTCGAGTCAGGCTCAGGCAGCCGTTTGCGCACGGTCGACGGCGACGAATACATCGACTATCTCCTCGGCTCCGGCCCCGTCCTTCTCGGCCACGCGCATCCGGCGGTGGAGGCGGCCGTGCGAACCCAGCTGAGCCGTGGCACGACCTACTTCTTCCTCAACGTCCCGGCGATCGAGCTGGCCGAGCAGCTGATCGACGCCGTGCCCTGCGCCGACCAGTTGCGCTACACCAGCACCGGCACCGAGGCCACTCATCTGGCGCTGCGCGGCGCGCGGGCCTTCACCGGGCGCTCCAAGATCCTCAAGTTCGAAGGCTCGTGGCACGGCATGCACGACTACGCGCTGTGGGCCACGGTGCCGACCGAAGCCAGCGACTATCCGCATTCCGAGCCGGACTCGGCTGGAATCCCGAGCGTTCTCGGCGACGAGGTGCTCGTGGCCCCGTTCAATGAGCTCGAGATCACGCAGCAGATCATCGAGGCGCACGCCGACGAGCTGGCTGCCGTGATCGTGGAGCCGCTGCAGCGCGTGCTCAAGCCCGAGCCCGGCTTTCTCGAAGCCCTCCGCGAGCTCACCACCCGCCTCGGCATCGTGCTCATCTTCGACGAGATCGTCACCGGGTTCCGGATCGCCTGGGGCGGGGCGCAGGAGCGCTACGGCGTGGTGCCCGACATGGCCACCTACGGCAAGGCCATGGCCGGTGCCTTTCCGCTGGCGGCGATCATGGGACGCGCCGACGTCATGGACGTATATGCACGCCAATCACGCTCGACGCGCGAGGTGGCCTGGGCCAGCGGCACGTTCAGCGGAAACCCGGTCGGCGCCGCCGCCGGGATCGCCGCGCTGGACGTGCTATCGAGCGACGGCTTCTACGACCGTTTGCGAGCCACCGGATCCCGGCTGCGCCGGGGCATCGAAGACTTGGGCCGCAAGCACGGCGTGCCCACGCAAGCATTGGGCGAAGACCCGGTCTTCGGCGTCCGCTTCATGGAAAACGCGCAACCCAAGACCTGGATGGACCTGCAGGAGCACGACGCCGACTTCGGCCATCGCTGGAGCATCGAGTGCATTCGCGGCGGCCTGCTGCTCAATCCCAACGAGAAATGGTACGTCTCGATCGCGCACGACGACGCCGACCTCGATCGCACCTTCGAGATTCTCGATGGGGCGTTCCGGCAGGCGCTCGGCTAACGATACCGGGGTGCCGGCCGCGTCGGGCAGCCAGGGCATGGGATGAATCTGCCACTTGGAAAAGTCTGAAAAAGGCCGTGGACTTTGTCCCTACCCGTTCGCCCCCGTATCAA
>DAOUHO010000069.1:0-2920 GCA_034428595.1 Chloroflexota bacterium
GATCCATGACGTGAGCTTTACCGCCCCCGCCGGTCGGACCACGGCCCTGGTTGGTCCCAGCGGCTCCGGCAAGACCACCATCGCGAACCTGTTGCTGCGCTTCCTGCAGCCGTGCGACGGTCGCATCGTCGTCGACGGACGCGACGTGGCCACGGCCGCCGCGGCGGAGCTGCGGCGCCATGTGGGCGTTGTGTTTCAGGATCCCGTGCTGTTCGCGGGCACGGTGACCGACAACATCAGGTTCGGCCGCGACGAGATCGCCGAAGCACGGGTGGTCGAAGCGGCCACCATTGCCAACGCGCATGACTTCATCACCGCCATGCCGCGGGGCTACGCGACCCAGATCGGTGAACGCGGCCTGCGGCTCTCCGGCGGACAGGCGCAACGCGTCGCGATTGCCCGGGCCATCGCCGCTGACCCACGCGTCCTGATTCTCGATGAAGCCACGTCGGCGCTCGACGCCGAGGCTGAGCGCCTGGTGCACGCGGCGCTGGAGCGGGCCGCCGAGGATCGCACCGTGCTGGTGATCGCGCACCGGCTGGCGACCGTGCGCGGCGCCGACTGCATCGTCGTGTTGGACGCGGGCGAGGTCGTGGATACCGGTCGGCACGGCGAGCTCTACGAACGCTGTGACCTCTACCGCGAGCTCTGCGACCTGCAGATGACTTCCACGGGCGCGGAGAACCCATGAGCGCGCAGGCGACGGCAGCGGCCCAGGGCAATTCCGCCGGCGTCCCGGGCGCCTGGTCCACGTTCCGGCGCCTGCTGGGCTATGCCCGTCCGTTCTGGTTGACCGGCGCGCTCGCCACGGCGTCGGCGGCTGCGGCCGCGGTGTTGGTGCTCGCTCGTCCCTGGCTCATCAAGCTGCTGGTCGACGACGTCTTCGGGCAGAGAAATGAAGCGCTGCTCGCGCCGGTGCTCGTCGCAATGTTCGCGCTGGAAGCGGTCCTTGCCGGGCTCGGCTACGCCGCCGAGTACGGTTATGCCCGCGTGGGCGAACGCGCCATGAACCACTTGCGGACGGGCATCCTGCACCACGCGCATCGCCTGCCCTTGATCAGCTTGCGTCGGCATCGGACCGGCGACGTGGTGGCGCACTTCACCTCCGACGCCACTGCCATTGGCGGGGTCTACCAGCACGTGTTCTCGGAATTCACCATTTCGAGCCTTCGTGTGCTGGCCGTGGTTGCCATCATCTTCGCGGTGGACTGGCGCTTCGGCCTCCTCGCCGCGGCATTGATCCCGTTCTATGCCTTTCTGCCGGTGCTCATGCAAGGCAAGGTGCAGGGCGCCAGTCGAGGCGTGCAGGACGCCATGGCCAGTCTGTCGGCGCTGCTCACCGAGTTCGTGGGCGGCGCCCGCGACCTCAAGGCCTTCAACCGCGAGGACTGGGCCGGCCGGCGTCTGCGCGCCGAGGCACGCCGGCTGTGGCGGGGACGCTTGCGCCTGGTGGTAGTGCGAGGCGTCGCCATATTTCAGGTGGTCGTCTATTGGGGCTCCTTGGCGGTGATTTGGGGCGTTCTGGCCCGGCCGGCCGTTGAGGGCCAGATCACCGTGGGACTCGTGATCGCGCTGGGTTACTACTTCCTGATGCTCGATTCGCCCTCGCGCCGCCTGGTGACCTCATACGTCGAGGTCCAAACCGCGCTGGGAGCTGCGCGTCGCGTCTTCGCCTTCCTGGACACGCCTGAAGAGCCGAGCGGGGCCGCGGCCACGTCGCCGCCGATCCGGAACGGTGAGGTGCGCTTCGAGCGTGTCACCTTCGGCTACACCGAAGCCCAGCCGGTCTTGCGCGAGGTCAGCTTCCACGCCACGCGCGGCACGACCCTTGCGGTCGTGGGACCGAGTGGCGCCGGCAAGACGACGCTGATCAACCTGCTGCTCCGCTTTGTCGATCCAGCATCTGGTCGCATCACCGTCGACGGCCACGACGTCGTCCACATCGATCCCGCCGCGCTACGGGATTCGTGTGGCGTGGTGTTCCAGGACCCCATGCTCTTCGAGGGCACGATCGCGGAAAACATCCGCTTCGGCCGTGAGGAGCTAACCGACGTACAAGTTGAGCGCGCGGCCACTATCGCCAACGCGCACGACTTCATCACCGCCACCGAGCACGGCTACGCGACCCGCATCGGCGAACGCGGCCTGCGGCTCTCGGGCGGCCAGGCGCAACGGGTGGCAATTGCCCGCGCCATTGCCGCCGACCCGCGAATCCTCGTTCTCGACGAGGCCACCTCGGCGCTGGACGCCGAGTCCGAACGCCTGGCGCAGGAGGCGCTGGCCCGCGCGTCGCAGGGTCGAACGACCATCGTCATCGCCCATCGGCTGGCCACCGTGCGCCGCGCAGATTCAATCGTGGTGCTTGACCAGGGCCGCGTGCTCGATACCGGCCGGCACGAGGAGCTCTACGAGCGATGCGACCTCTACCGGCGCCTCTGCGATTTGCAGTTCCTAAAGCCGGACGCCGCCGAGGCATAGCTGGAACTGCGACGATTGGCCGGACTGGTGCCGCGCGCAAGATTCGGCGGCATCGGCCACCGAAACATTGGTGCCCGAACGCGGATGGCTGCAAAGGCGCTTGCCAGTGAGCTGTGATGGACGGGACATTCGATCGGTAGGTGGAAGTCGCTTGAGATGACTGCAACTGGCGAGGCTCGTTCCAACTGATTCACGACGGCCTGGCGAATTCGAAACCGGTCTATAGCGCCCTTAATTCGGCGAGGACTCTGGTAAGACGCTCTTCTAGGAGATCAAGGTGCTTGGCCGCATCGGCGTACTCGACAATGCGTGCCTTTCCTCTCAGGAACGGGGGATGGTCTTTGATGAAGTCGTCGCGAATGAACTGGTCCACCCATTGCTCTAGCAGTGTTCGCAGCATTCCTTCTGGAGCCGGATTCGTGTAGTTGAGAACGTCTGCGCC
>DAOUHO010000070.1:0-17343 GCA_034428595.1 Chloroflexota bacterium
CTTCCGATCTGCTCGACGGGGCCGGTGCGGAGGGCGTGGACGTCCTGCCGCCCGATTTCGGGGCCGACGCCGAGACCCTACAGGGCGTAGCTCAGGCCCAGGGCGTGGAAATCCGCACGGGCGATTGCGTCCTGGTGCGCACGGGATGGATGCGCCATTGGGGCGATCCGCCGGCGTATCTGGCCGAGAGCGCCGGGCAGCCGGGCCCCAACGCCGACGCCGCCGAGTGGCTGGTCGAGCGCGGGATCTTCCTGGGCGGCTCCGACACGGCGGCCTTCGAGCAAGTCATCCCCGGCGCGGCCATGCCGGTGCACCTGATCTTCCTGGCGCGCAACGGCATCCACATTCTCGAAATGGCCGATCTGGAGACCCTTGCCGCGGACGGCGTATACGAGTTCGGATTCGTCCTTTCGCCGCTCAAGCTGGTCGGCGCCACCGGCTCGCCAGTGCGACCGCTCGCGCTGGTTTAGGACGCGCCTTCGGAGAAGCCGGGGCCGCGGTTAGCCCAGAAAAAGGTCGTAGGGTCCCGGAATCGGCGACTCGACCGCGGCGCGTTGGAGCAGTTCGCGCGAGGGGCTGAGCGCCCGCGCGGCGACGGCGCGGTTGATTTCCGGGACCTTTTCTAGCTCGTCGATTTCCTCCAGCGTGAAGAAGCGGGCAGCGTCGACCTCGTCGCCGGGGGTCGGCTCGCCGGCAACGCGCCGGAGCAGGAAAACCACATACGTGGAGTGGTCCTCGGCGTGGCGCGAGCGCACCGCCAGCAGCCCCTGCACCTCCGTGGTGAGGCCGGCTTCTTCCTGGACCTCGCGGACGGCGGCCTCGGGCAGCGTCTCGTCGGGCTCGCAGAAACCGCCCGGAATCTGCCAGCTGCCGCGCCCGTAGGCCGTGGCGCGTCGCACGAGCAAGACGCGGTCGTTGTCGACCACAGCGCCGCCGACGCCGACGTTGTAGCCATTGTTGTAGCGCGCGGGAATCGGGCTCATCGCGCCATAGTACCGGCGCGCATCGCGCGGCCAGGGCTGAAGCCGGTGCAGGTGGACCCCAGACCGCGCCGCATTGAGTCCCCGGCATCCAGCCTCATAGAATCAGTAGCCACCCCGGACACTCAGCGTGCCTTTCGTGCTCTTCGACTTTCATACGCACACGTTCTTCAGCGACGGCGAGCTCTCGCCGATCGAGCTTTTGCGGCGCTGTCACGTCGCGGGCTACACCGCCGTGGCCGTGACGGATCACGCCAGCCCCGCCAACGTCGACACGCTGGTGCCGGCCCTGGCCCGCGATTGCCGCATCGCGGAGGAGGCCTGGGGGATCGTGGCTATTCCGGGCGTGGAGATCACGCACGTGCCGCCGAACGAGATTGACGCGGTGGCTCGCCGCGCGGCGGAGGCCGGCGCCGAGCTAGTGGCCGTCCACGGCGAGACCATCGCCGAACCGGTTGCGGCCGGCACCAACCGCGCCGCGCTGGAGTCGGACTACGTGCACGCGCTGGTGCACCCGGGTCTGCTGAGCCCGGAGCTGGCGCAGTTGGCGCAGCGCAACGGCAAGTGGCTGGAGCTGTCGGCGCGCCGCGGGCACTCGCTCACCAACGGCCACGTGGCCGCGCTGGCTCGGTCGTCGGGAGCGCGGCTGCTGGTGAACAGCGACGCGCATTCCCCAGGGGATCTGTTGTCGGAGCCCTTGGCGCGCCGCATCGCGCGCGGGGCGGGGCTCAACGCCGACGAAACCGAGACGGTGGTAGCGGACAATCCGCTGGAGTTCCTGCGCCAGATGGGGCGCTCGGTGCCAGAGATCAGTCCGGTCCCGTGACCCTCCTCGAGCACGAGCCGATACCGCCCGACCTCGAAATCTTCGGGCCCGACGATGACGACGCGACCGGGTCCGAGCGAGTGGAGCTGCCGGTGTTGCCCCTGCGCGCCGAATCGCTCTACCCCATTCCCGAAACCATGACGCCGTTTCTCGTTGGACGCGAGGGCTCCGTGTCGGCCATCGAAGACGCGTTGGCCCGTGACCGGCGCATCCTGGCCGTGGCCCAGCGAGAGCCCAACAAGGAGGAGGTCGGCTTCGAGGACCTGCACGAGCTGGGGACGGAGGCGCGGATCATCCGCATGTTGCGGTTGCCGGACGGGACGACCAGCGTGCTCGTGCACGGCGTGCGGCGCATACGCGTGGTCTCGGTCCTCAGCGAGTACCCCATCGTGCGGGTCGCGGGTCAGGTCGTGCAGGACCTGGACGAGGACCCCGCGGCCTCCCGGGCGGCGATGCCAAAGGTGCTGGAGCTCTTCCAGCACGTCGCCCGCCTCAGCGACGCCATTTCGGAGGAAGCGCAGATTCGCGCCGTGAACGCCGAGACGCCCGGGCTGCTGGCGGACGTGGTGGCGGCGTCGCTCAGCCTGCCCCTGGACGATCACCAGACGCTGCTTGAAATGCGCGACGTGGCGGAGCGGCTGGATCGCGTGCGCACGCTGCTGGACGGGGAGATCCGCGTCCTCAAGCTCGAACAGGAGATCCGCGAGAGCACGCGCAACGACGTCGACATCAAGCAGCGCGAGTTCTACCTGCGCGAGCAAATGCGGGCGATCATCAAGGAGATCGGGGAAACCAACGCCCAGAACGCCGAGATCGTCGCCATTCGCGAACGGCTGGAATCCGGCGCATACCCCGAGGCGGTCGTCACGCGTGGACTGAAGGAAATCGACCGCCTGAACGCCCTGCCGCACGGATCGCCCGAAACCAGCGTGTTGCGCACCTACCTGGAGTGGCTGACGGAGCTGCCGTGGCGGCGCAGATCCAGGGACAAGACGGACGTGGCGCGGGCGGAGGACGTCCTCAACCAGCACCACTACGGGCTGAAGGACGTCAAGGAGCGCTTGCTCGAATACATCGCGGTGCGCCACCTCGCGCGGCGCTCGCGCAGCCCCATCCTCTGCTTCGTGGGACCGCCGGGCGTCGGCAAGACGAGCCTGGGTCGCTCCATCGCCGAGGCCCTGGGCCGAACCTTCGTGCGCGTGTCACTGGGCGGCGTGCGCGACGAGGCCGAGATTCGCGGCCATCGCATGACCTACGTGGGCTCCATGCCCGGCCGCATCCTGCAGAAGATGCGGGAAGCCGGGACCGTCAATCCCGTCTTCATGATCGACGAGATCGACAAGCTGGGGCTGGATTTTCGCGGCGACCCGGCCGCCGCGCTGCTCGAAGTGCTGGACCCGGAGCAGAATCACACCTTCAGCGATCACTATTTGGAATTGCCCTTCGACCTGAGCAAGGTGATGTTCATTGCCACCGCCAACACGCTGCACGGCCTGCCGCCCGCGCTGGTCGACCGCATGGAGGTGATCGAGCTCCCGGGCTACGTCGAAGACGAGAAGGTGGCCATCGCCGAGCACTTCCTGGTCGACCGGCAGCTGCATGAGCACGGGCTGAGCGCCGACGCGCTGCAGTTCGAGCGGGAAACACTGCAGCGCCTCGTGCAGGCCTACACCCGCGAGGCGGGCGTACGCGAGCTGGAGCGCGCCATCGCCACCATCGCCCGCAAACAGGCCCTGGCCCGCGCCGAGCGCCGCGAGGGGCAGCAGCGGATCCGACCCGCGGACGTGCCGGAGTATTTGGGCCCGCCCAAATATCGCTATGGGAAGGCGGAGAGCGAAGACGCGCACGCCGTGGCGACCGCGGTGTTCACCACGCCCGCGGGCGGCGATTTGCTGCCGATCGAGGTTTCCATTGCCGAGGGCACCGGCAAAGTCACGCTGACGGGCTCCCTGGGCGACGTGATTCAGGAGTCCGCCCACGCAGCCATCACCTATGCCCGGGCGCATGCCGACGAGTTTGGCTATGGCGCTTCCGACTTCGACGCCGTGGACATTCACGTGCACGTGCCCCAGGGCGCCCTGCCAAAGGAAGGCCCGGCGTCCGGCGTGGCCATCGCCGCCGCGCTGGTCTCGGCCCTGGCCCGGCGCAAAGTGCGCGGCAGCGCGGCCATGACCGGCGAAATCACGCTGCGCGGGCGCGTGCTGCCGGTCACCGGAATCAAGGAGAAAGTCCTTGCCGCCCAACGCGCGGGCGTTGAGACCTTCGTGCTGCCGCATGGCAACCGGCAAGACCTGGACGAGCTGGACGCGGACACTCGGCAAGGCCTCGAATTCGCCCTCGCGACCACCGTAGACGAGGCGCTCGCACACGTTCTGGTGGGCTAGCGCGGCGGGGTCCGCCGCCAGGAGCGGCTCTGGCAACCGAAGGGAGTGGCTATTCTTCGTTACGCGTCCGCGGCGCCGCCCGCGGAATGGGAGAGCTGAGCAAGCGTCCTGATGTTTGGTCCGTTCAACACGCTTCTCGGGCTCTTCTCGCGCGACCTCGGCATCGACCTAGGCACGGCCAACACCCTGGTCTATGTGAAAGACCGCGGCGTGGTGCTGTCCGAGCCCTCGGTGGTCGCGACAGATCAAAACACGATGCGCGTGCTGGCCGTGGGCGCCGAGGCCAAGAAGATGGTGGGCCGAACACCGTCCAACATCACCGCCATGCGACCGCTGCGAGACGGCGTGATCGCCGATTTCGACACCGTGGAGACCATGCTGCAGTACTTCATCAGCCGCGTGCACGACGAGCTGCCGTTCGCACCGCGTCCCCGCGTAATCGTCGGCGTGCCCTCCGGCGTCACCGAGGTTGAGAAGCGCGCCGTCCACGAGGCGAGCCTGCAGGCCGGCGCCCGCGAGGTCTACCTGATCGAGGAGCCAATGGCTGCCGCCATCGGCGCCGGACAACCGATTCAGGACGCCACGGGCAACATGATCGTGGATATCGGCGGCGGCACGACCGAGGTCGCGGTGATCTCGCTGGGGGGCGTGGTGGTGAGCCACAGCATTCGCGTGGCCGGCGACGAGATCGACGAGCAGATCGTGGAGTACTGCCGCAACGAGCACATGCTGCTCATCGGCGAGCGCACGGCGGAGGCTTGCAAGATCGCCGTCGGATCGGCCTACGCCGGTTTGCAGGAAGACACGGTGCTTGTCCGCGGCCGTGATCTGCAGAGCGGGCTGCCGCGCCAGGCCGAGCTGACGTCCGGACACATCCGCGAGGCGATCAGCGGGCCGGTGACCGAAATCGTCGACAACGTGAAGCTCGCCATCGAGGCCACGCCGCCTGAGCTGCTGGCCGACATCATGGAGCACGGCATATACCTCGCCGGAGGCGGGGCCTTGCTGCGCAATCTGGACAAGCGCATCGAGCAGGAGGCCGACATTCCCGTACACGTCTCGGAAAATCCGCTCGAAGCGGTCGTGCGGGGCACGGGGGCGTGCCTGCACAACCTCGAGGCCTATCGCGAAGTCTTCGTCGCCGAGAACAGATCTCCCTACGCCTAGGTGGTCACGAGCATGAGAGGGGGCCAGCGAGCCGCTATCGTGCTGATCGGGCTGATCGTCGCCGCGGTCGTGCTCTCGATGCTGCACAACACCGGCGCCAGCGTGCCGGTGGAGGGCCTCGTCCTGCGGGTGGTGGAACCCGTGCGGAGCGCCTTCACGACGGTTGCCAGCGGCGCCTCGCGAGCGCTGGCCGACCTCGAGCGGTTCGGTGAAATGCGCGAGGAGAACGCCGCGCTGCGGGTCGAAGTGGCCGAGCTTCGAGCGCAGTCCGCCCGCCTCAGCGACGCCGAGCGCGAGAACGAGCGCTTTCGAGAGGCCCTGACCTATCTGGACGAAAACCCCGAGTTGGAGCTGGTGACAGCCCGAATCGTCGGGCGCGACAGCCTCGACATGCTGGACACGATCGTGATCGACCGCGGCGCGTCCTCAGGCATTCGGGCGGGAATGGCGGTGGTGGCCAACGGGGGATTGGCGGGCCGCGTGACCAAGGTGACCGACACCACCGCCGACATCCTGCCCGTGCATAGTCCGCAAAGCACGGTGAGCGTGCTGGCTCAGGGTGACGAAGCCACGGCGGACGGCACGTTGGACGGGACCAACGGGGCCGATCTCGTGATGCGCCACATTGACGCCGAGGCCGCGATCATGGTGGGCGACCCGGTCGTGACCTCCAGCCTTGGCGGCAGCCTTCCGCGCGGGATTCCGGTGGGGCGGATCGTGGCCATCGAGGTCTCGCCCACGAGCGTGCTGCGCCAGGCGATCGTGGAGCCGCTCGTACAGCCCGAGCGCTTGGACGTCGTCCAGGTCATCCTCGGGCAGACCGCCGGGGCGTAGGCATGGTTTCGCACCTGGGCACCGCCGCGCGCGGTGCGCGCTGGCTGCCATCGCCCGGCACATTGGCGGTGGCGCTGTTCCTGGGGCTGCTGGCGCTGGTGCAAACTTCAGTGCTGCCCTACTTCGAGATTCTGGGCGCGCAGCCGTCGCTGATTCTCGTCAGCGTCGTGATCCTGGCCACGATGCAGGTGGGGACGCGAGCCCTCGGCTGGGGCTTCGGTGGTGGGTTGTTGGTCGACCTCTTCTCAGCCGCGCCCCTCGGAACCAACGCCTTGCTGTTCACGCTGATCGCCTCTGTGGCCGGCGGGGGCTTCGGCGGTGTCGACCGGGCGAACGTGCTCATCCCGGTCGTCGCGGTGGCGCTGGCAACCGCCGTCTACTACCCAAGCGTGCTGCTCGCTCTTCAACTTCAGGGCATCGATGTCGCGTGGGAGGCTCATCTGCCCGCCCGCTTGTGGCCGGCGATCGCCGTCAATCTCGGCGCCTCGGCGGTGCTCTACTACCCGGTGCGGGTGCTCGAACGCTGGACGCACGGTCGCCCAATTCCGACGTTTCGAGGAGTACGCTAGAAGCTATGGCTGGGAACAGCGGGCAGAGCGATCAAACGGCGGCGGGGGCGCCCGGGACCAAGAGCGACGGCGGCGCGAGCGCCAATCGCAAGCTCAGGCGCGGCCTGATCCTCGGGGGCGCCGTGGTGGCGGCGAACGCGGCCCTGGCGGGACGACTCTGGCAGCTTCAGGTCGTTGAAACCGAGACCTACCAAGAACAAGCGGCGCGGAATCGCCTGCGAACCGAACCGGTCCGGCCGGTCCGTGGCCTGGTGTTCGACCGCAACCGCGAGCCCTTGGTCCGCAACGACCCCGTGTTTGGCGTATGGGTCACGCCGGCCGACGTTCCCAAATCTCGCGAAGGCTCAATCATCGCCAGCCTGGCCGCCCTCACGGGCGAGCGGCCCGAAGATCTGGACCTCAAGTTGTCGCAGGCCCGCTACGATCCGGGACGCCCAGTGCAGGTGGCGGCGGACGTCCAGCGGGATTCGGCGCTGGCGATCGAGGAGCGGCGCCACGACCTGCCAGGCGTGCAAGTTCGTTCCGGGATTCGTCGGCACTATCTCCACGGCGACGTTTTTGGGCACATGCTGGGATTCGTCGGTCCCGTTCCAGCCGAGGCGCTCGAGGAGTACCAGGCGCTTGGCGTGGGATTCGATGAGACGGTCGGGCTGGCGGGATTGGAACGCCAATTCCAGGGGGCGCTGCGCGGCGCCGACGGCTCGCGGAAGGTCCAGATCGATGCGCTCGGGCGCGAGCTGAACGAGATCGAATCCCAAGCGCCAGTCGAGGGACGACACCTCGTGCTGACGGTCTCGGTGCGCGAGCAGCGGGCAATCCGCGAGATTCTGGCGCGGCATCTGGCCCTGCGTGACTCCGGCGCCGGGGTGGCCGTCGTCATTCGACCCGAGGACGGATCGATCGTGGCGCTTGCCAGCCTGCCGGACTACGACAACAACGCCTTCGGAGTGGGCGGAGATCCCAGCGTGCTGACGCGGCTGGTCACCGACCCGCGCCGGCCCCTCATCAATCATGCGGTGGCCGGCCTCTACCCGCCCGGCTCCAGCTACAAGGTCATTGCGGCCTCGGCGGCGCTCGAAACGGGGATCGTCTTGCCGCAAACCAAGATTCGGTGCGACGGCCAGCTGGTGCTGCCAACCGGCTGGGCCTTCAAAGACTGGCTGGCGACCGGCCACGGCATGGTCGACCTGCACCGGGGCATTTCGGAGTCGTGCAACATCTACTTCTACAACATCTCCGGCGGCAATCCGTATACCAATCTCACGGGGTTCGGCAATCGGCGGCTGGTGGAATTCGAGCGCGGGTTTGGGTTCGGCGAGGCCAGCGGAATTGACCTTCCCGGCGAGGCGGCCGGACTTGTGCCAACCGCCGAGTGGAAGCAGGGCAACCTGGGACAGCCTTGGGTGACCGGCGATACCTACCACGCGGCCATCGGCCAGGGACTGGTGCAGGTCACGCCGCTGCAGATCGCCATGATGTATGCGGCCTTGGGCAACGGCGGGCGCCTGCTGCGCCCGCGCCTGGTGGACCGCATTGTCGATACGCAAGGCAACGTGCTCCAGCGCCTGCCCATCGGCGAGCGAGGGCGATTGCCCGTCTCGGAGGAGCACCTGCGCCTGGTCCGCAATGCGCTCCTGGAAGCCGTCAACGGTCCCAATGGCACCGGCAAGTGGGCGCGCTCCGAATTCGCCGTCGTGGCCGGAAAGACCGGCACCGCCGAATACAGCGGAACGCGAGACTCCCAAGGCAAGCTCCCCAGCCACGCGTGGTTTGCGGGCTACGCCCCGGCAGGCAACCCCGAATACGCCTTCGCCGTCTTGGTTCGCGACGGCGGCGAGGGCGCATTTGCGGCCGCGCCGATCGCGCGGGACATCATCGACTACTTGATGACGGGTGAAATGCCGCCGCTGCCTCAGGAGCGTCCAGACTTCATCCCGCCAACCCGGCGGCTGGCATGACGCAGGTCCTGCGGCGCTTCGATCTCGCCGTCATCATCCCCTCGATCGCGCTGGTTTCGGCGGGGATTCTCATACTCTCCACCACCGGCGATCCCGGCCAAACGGGCCTGGAGCACAAGGCGGTGCAGCAGGGCGTGTTTGTGGCCGTCGGGATGGCGGCAGCCCTGATCATGGCATTCCTCGACTATCGCCTGCTCAACGCGGTGGCGCTGCCGGCATTCATCCTCGGGACGATTCTGGTGGCCGCCGTGGTGGTGTTCGGCGACGCCAGCCTGGGCGCCCAACGCTGGTTTGTGGTGGGGCCCATCGTGATTCAGCCGTCCGAGATCATGAAGCTAGCCGTCATCATCTTTCTGGCACGGTTTCTGGCACGGCGGGGCGAACGCGTCCGTTCCATGCGGACGCTGCTGTTGAGCCTGCTCATCGTGCTGGCGCCCGCGGCCCTGGTGTTCATTGAGCCGGATCTCGGCTCGGCGTTGGTATTCGTGGCGATCTGGTTGGCGATGGTATTCGTCGCCGGCGCGCGCTGGTGGCACGCGCTGATTCCGGCGGGGATGGCCCTGGCCGCCTTCCCTTTCGCCTGGTTCCTCGCGCAGGACTACATGCGCGAGCGATTCGTCGCGTTCTTCGACCCCGGAAGCGATCCGCTTGGCGCCGGCTATAACGTGCTGCAGGCCCGCATATCGATTGGATCGGGCGGCTGGTGGGGACAGGGCATTGGCCAGGGCACGCAATCGCAACTCGAGTTCCTGCGCGTCCGCGACACCGACTTCATCTTCGCCGTGCTGGGCGAGCAGCTGGGCTTCGTCGGCGCCCTGGGCGTCATCTTGTTTTTCGCCATTCTGCTCATCCAGGCCGTGATCATCTCCATTCGCGCGCGCGACGACTTTGGCCGCTACCTCGCCATCGGCATCGCGGGCATGCTGTTCTTCCAATCTTTCGTCAACATCGGCATGAACGTGGGGCTGATGCCGGTGACCGGAATCACGCTTCCGCTGCTGAGCTTTGGCCGCAACTCGCTCGTGGTCACCCTGGCGGCCATCGGCATCTTGCTCAGCATCAATGCGCATCGAACGTCCGCCCCGCATCGGCAGCAGGGCGTCTGGTGGGTGTCGAGCATGAGGCGGCTGACGGCCAGCCCCGAGACCTCGCCGCGGCCGTGAGCGGCCCTGGATGGGCCGAGGTTGCAGTCCCGGCGTCGTCGGGGAATCTGGGCGCCGGATTCGACGCGCTTGGGCTGGCGCTTGAGCTGCGCAATACGTATAGGTTCGAGCCCAGCAGTCACGACCAAATCGAGGCTAGCGGAAAGTTCGCGGAGTTCGTGCCGCGCGATGTTCGGCGCAACCTAGCCTTTCGCGCCTTCCGGTCCCTGGCGCCGACGGCGGCCGGCCCCTATCGGCTCCACGCTCGCCGGATCATCCCCGCCCAGGGCGGCCTGGGCAGCTCGGCCAGCGCCATCGTTGGCGGGCTCGTGGCGGCCACGCTCGCCTTCGATCTGGACGTACCTCAGGACGACCTGCTGCGGCGGGCCGCCGAGCTCGAGGGTCATGCGGACAACGTGGCGCCCGCGTTGCTGGGCGGCATGGTCGTCACCGTGCCGGACGCACCCGACCTGGCCTGGATGCAGCTCGAATTCCCGGCAACCGTCGGGATTGTGTTGGTCGTGCCGGGTTACCGGGTGCCGACGCACCGAGCACGCCAGGTACTGCCCGACCAGGTTCCGCGGGCCGACGCCGTGGCCAATCTCGCCCGCGCGGCGTTGATGGTGGGCGCCGTGAGCCAGGAGCGCTTCGACCGGCTGCGGGAAGCCATGACCGATCGCCTGCATCAGCCCTATCGCACCGCACTCAATCCCGCGCTGGAGCCGTGCATGGCGGCGGCGTTTGAAGCGGGCGCCTACGGGGCGGCCCTCAGTGGGTCGGGGCCCACCGTCATTGCCTTCGGTCCGCGCGACCGCAACCTCTCGGTGGCCAGCTCGATGGCCGACGCCTGCCTCGATAGCGGCCACTCGTGTGAGACCTACGTGGTCAGCGCAGCCGTCGAGGGCGCCCACCCAACGGAGACCTGGCGAACCCGGACACGGCCAGCCGATCTATAATCGAACGTCGGCGTGCACCGTCGCCTGAACGCGCGGCGGGCGCCGCAGGGAGGCCTACTGCTCACCGCATCGAGCGCGCGCGGAGATGTCCCACGCCCGGACGCGACCAGCGTCGGCGCGGACATCGCTGCATCGAACGGACACGAGACCATCGCGGTCCTCGATTTCGGGTCGCAATACAGCCAGCTCATTGCCCGGCGCATCCGCGAAGTCGGGGTGCGTAGCGAGCTCGTGGCCCCTGACCAATTGCGCACGGTCGACCACCGCAACCTGCGCGGCATCGTGCTCTCCGGCGGTCCGGCCAGCGTCTACGCGCCGGGCGCCCCCCAGCTTCCGGCGGACGTGCTGGACGCGGGCGTCCCGGTCCTGGGCATCTGCTACGGCATGCAACTGCTCAGCCACAGCCTGGGCGGCCGCGTGCAACCCGCGTCACGGCGCGAGTACGGCCCGGCGCGCGTGCGCGTTGCCGAGGGGGCGCATCCGCTGTTCGCCGGCCTGCCGCCGGCGTTTGACGTGTGGATGAGCCACGGCGACGTGGTCGACGAGCTGCCGCCGGGCTTTCGCTCGGTCGCCGCGACGGCACACTCGCCCACGGCGGCCATGTCCAACGGCAACGGCGTGAGCGCGCTGCAGTTCCATCCCGAGGTTCGGCACACGTCGCACGGGCTGGATCTGCTGCGCAACTTCGCGCGCGACATTTGCGGCTGCCGCGGTGACTGGACCCCCGCGTCCCTCGTGCGGGAGGCCATCGCCGACATTCGCCGCCGCGCCGCCGACGCTCGCGTGATTTGCGGGCTCAGCGGCGGAGTCGATAGCGCGGTCACGGCCGCGCTGGTGCACGCCGCCATCGGCAACCGGCTCACCTGCATCCTCATTGACACCGGCTTGCTGCGCGCCGGCGAAGTCGCGCAGGTCCGGGACGCGCTGCGCACCAGCCAGAACCTAGACCTGATCGTCGTTGACGCGGCCGATGAGTTCCTGCGCGGCCTGCAAGGCGTGACCGAGCCGGAACGGAAACGCGCCATCATCGGCGAGGCCTTCATTCGCGCCTTCGAGCGCGAGGCCGCCCGCATCGACGACGCGCGCTTCCTTGCCCAGGGCACGATCTACCCCGACGTGATTGAGAGCGGTGGTCGCGTCGGCGCGGCGGTCATCAAGTCGCACCACAATGTCGGCGGGTTGCCCGACCGCCTGGGCCTGGAGTTGCTGGAGCCGCTCCGCGAGCTTTTCAAGGACGAAGTGCGGGCCGTGGGGCGCGAGCTTGGCCTCCCGGGATCGATCGTTGACCGCCAACCATTCCCCGGGCCGGGCCTCGCCGTGCGCGCGCTCGGCGACCTGACACCCGCGCGAGTCGAAACGCTGCGGGCGGCGGACGCGATTGTGCTCCAGGAGCTGGAGCCGATCGCCGCAACGCATGCCCTCGCGCAGTATTTTGCCGTGCTGCCGGGAGTGCGCAGCGTCGGCGTGATGGGCGACGAGCGAACCTACGGCGAGCTGGTGGCCGTGCGGGCCGTCACTTCGGACGACTTCATGACCGCCGACTGGGCGCGCATCCCCGCCGACGTGCTGGCGCGAATCTCGAGCCGGCTGGTGAACGAAGTCCCAGGCGTCAATCGCGTGGTCTACGACATCACCTCCAAGCCCCCGGGGACCATCGAATGGGAATGAGCGCTCAGCAGGCAGCCCCGAAGCTGCTGGTCGTGGGCGGCGGCGGCCGCGAGCACGCGATTTGCTGGCGGCTGCGGCAGGACCGACCGCACGCGGAGATCTTCTGCGCGCCCGGCAACCCGGGCGCCGCGGAGGTCGCTCGAACGCTCGACATCGGGCCGGGCGACATTGACGACCTTGTGTCTTGGGCCCGATCGGAACGTCCCGACATGGTGGTCGTTGGCCCGGAGGATCCACTCATTGACGGGATCGTCGACGAGCTTCAGTCCGTCGGCGTGCCGGCCTTTGGACCGACGCGGCGCGCGGCGGAAATCGAAGGCAGCAAGGCGTTTTCGAGCGCGTTGGTCACGCGCCTGGGTGTGCCGGCGCCCGCCCACGCCACCTTCGATGACGTTGACGAGGCGCTGGCCTACGTAGAGGACGAACCTGCGGGAGTGGTCGTGAAGGCCGACGGCCCGGCGCTTGGCAAGGGCGTGATCGTCTGCGGCACCTCCGAGGAGGCCGATGCCGCGATTCGCCGGATGATGGTTGACGGCGCGTTCGGCGCCTCCGGCGCGCGCGTCGTGGTGCAAGAGCTGCTGCACGGTCCCGAGCTATCGGTGCTCGCGCTGTCCGACGGAACGACCTTTCGCACCATCGGCGTGGCCCGCGACTACAAGCGCATCGGCGACGGCGATCGAGGACCCAACACCGGGGGCGTCGGCAGCTACACGCCCGTGCCGGACGCGCCCGCGGCGCTCGTGGCGCGCGTCGAGCGCGAAATCATCGCCCCGGTTCTGGCCCGGCTGCGGGCGGAGGGCCGCCCTTACGTCGGAGTCCTGTTCGCCGGACTTATCCTCACGGCCGAGGGTCCCAAGGTGATCGAGTTCAACTGCCGCATGGGCGACCCGGAGACCCAGGTCGTGCTTCCCGTGCTGCAAGGCTACTTTGCGGAGCTCATCGACGCCGCGGCGAGCGGCACGCTGGACCGCACGGAAACTCGCCCCCCCGAACAGGCGGCGGTCGCCGTCGTGTTGACGTCCGAGGGCTACCCAGGGCCGTCACAGAGCGGTCTCCCGATCGACGGGTTGGACGCCATCGACCGCGGGCTGGTCTTTCACGCAGGCACGGAGCGGCAAGACGGTGCGGTGCGGACCGCGGGAGGGCGCGTCCTCGCGGCCGTAGGCATTGCCGACGACCTGGGTGAAGCGCGCGGCGAGGCCTACGCCATCGCCTCATCCATCAAATTCCGAGGCGCGGGCTATCGCTCGGACATCGCCGCCGACGCGCTCGGCATGGCGGTCGCGTCGTGATTCCCCGCTACACCCGACCCGAGATGGGCGATATCTGGGACCGCCAGATGTACTTCGAATTCCAGCGGCGCGTCGAGCTGGCCGCAGTCAATGCCTGGGCGCGGGACGGACGGATACCCGCCGACGAGGCGGCCCTGCTGCAGCGCGCCAGCTTCACCCTCGAGCGAATCGACGAGCTGGAACGAACCAGCGACCACGAGACCAACGCGTTCGTGGACGCCCTGGCCGAATCGGTGGGTCCGGAGGGGCGCTGGCTGCATCTGGGCCTCACGTCATCCGACGTGCTGGACACGGGGTTGGCGCTGCAACTTGTCGCGTCCGCCGACCAACTGCTCGGCCGCCTGGATGATCTGTCGCAGGTCCTGACACGGCTCGCGCTGGAACATCGCCGGACGCTCATGATCGGCCGCAGCCACGGCGTGCATGCGGAGCCGATCACGTTCGGACTCAAGCTGCTGATTTGGATCGACGAGGTGCGGCGTCAACGTCAGCGCCTGTGTGACGCGCAGGCAACCGTGAGCGTGGGCAAGTTCTCGGGGTCGGTGGGCACGCACGCCCACGTGCCGCCACACGTCGAGGAATGGGCCTGCGCCGAGCTTGGGTTGACCGCGGCGCCCGTGACGAACCAGATCGTGCAGCGCGACCGCCACGCCCACTTCATGACCACGCTGGCCGGCATCGCAAGCTCGCTCGACAAATTCGCCACCGAGATCCGCAGCCTCCAGCGCACCGAAATTCGCGAGGCCGAGGAGCCGTTCGAAGAGGGTCGCCACGGGTCGTCCTCCATGCCGCACAAGCGCAACCCGTCCCGCTGCGAGCGTGTCTCCGGCCTCGCGCGGCTGGTCCGGTCCAACGCCCAGGCGGCGCTGGAAAACGTGGCGCTGTGGCACGAACGCGACATCAGCCATTCGTCGGCGGAGCGCGTGCTCATCCCCGATTCATGCATGGCGCTGGACTACATCCTGTGGCTCTTCACCAACGTGATGCGCGACCTGCGCGTCTATCCGGAACGAATGCGCGCGAACGTGGACATGACCGGCGGCCTCATCTACTCGCAGGGGGTCTTGCTGGCGCTGGTGCGCGGCGGCATGTCGCGTCAGGAGGCCTACGCCATCGTGCAAGACCACGCCGGCGCCGCATGGACCAGCGGCGCGTCGTTCCGCGACCTGATCACCGGGGATTCGCGCGTGACCGATCGGCTCACGCCCGACGCCCTGGACGAAGCATTTAGCCCAGCCCCGCACTTGAAATGGATCGACGCCGCCTACGAGAGACTAGGCTTGAACGAAGACGCCGCGCCGGCAATCCCGGCTCGACAAGCGGAGGTGAGCCCGACATGACGACAAGCACGGTTACCCAGACCGATCTGGAGGGCCTGCGGCTGCTCAACCGCGGGAAAGTGCGTGACATCTATGACCTG
This sequence comes from Chloroflexota bacterium, assembly GCA_034428595.1. GTDB lineage: Bacteria > Chloroflexota > UBA11872 > UBA11872 > UBA11872 > JAJECS01. Next base: position 15,197 of record DAOUHO010000070.1, read on the forward strand.
GACGACAAGCTGCTGATCGTCACCACCGACCGCATTTCGGCATTCGACCACGTGCTGCCAACGGCCATTCCAGACAAGGGCGCCGTGCTCACGGGCATGTCGGAGCGCTGGTTTGGTCTCACCGAGGACATCGTGCCGAACCACCTCATCACGACCGACGTGGACGCCATGGGCGATGACGTCCGCCGGCACGCCGACGTGCTGCGCGGCCGGACCATGCTGGTCAAGCGCGCCGAGCGCATCGACGCGGAGTGCGTGGTGCGCGGCTACATCACCGGCTCCGGCTGGGCGGACTATCAGCGCACCGGCCAGATCTGCGGCATCGACATCCCGCCCGGGATGCAGGAGGCCGAGCCCTTCGCCGACACGCTGTTCACGCCGGCGACGAAAGCCGAAACGGGCCACGACGAGAACATCAGCTTCGCCCAACTGAGCGACCTGGTAGGGGCCGAGCTCGCCGAGCGCCTGCGGGACGTCAGCCTTGCGGTCTACTCCCGCGGCCGCGACTACGCGGCCGAGCGCGGCATCATCCTGGCCGACACCAAGTTCGAGTTTGGCTGGGTCGACGGAGAGCTGACCCTGATCGACGAGATCCTCACGCCCGATTCGTCCCGGTTCTGGGACGTGGGTGAATACGACGTGGGCCTTTCGCCGCCGAGCTTCGACAAGCAGATCGTGCGCAACCACCTGATCGAGATTGGCTGGGATCGGGAACCGCCGATTCCCGCGCTGCCTGACGTGATCGTGGAGCGCACCGCGGCGCGCTATCGCGAGATCCGCGAGCGCCTGGCGGCGTGAGCGGCCTGCCCCAAATCTACACCGCGCACGTATTCGTGCGCCTCAAACCCGGCGTCAACGATCCGCCGGGGGCCACCGTCGCGGCGGGATTGCGCGACCTTGGCTTCGACGGCATTCGCGACGTGCGCGTCGGCAAGATCGTCGATGTCGAGCTGATCGCCCCGGACGCCGCCACCGCGCGGGAGCGCGTGCAAGCCATGTGCGAGCAGCTGCTGACCAACCCGGTGATCGAGGATTTTGAGATGGAGCTGATCGAGCCGCAACCGCTCAAGCTCAGCGACACCGCCTGGTAGACGGCGTGCGCGCGGCGGTCATCGTATTCCCGGGCAGCAACTGCGACACCGACACGCACCATGCGCTCACGGACGTGATGGGGGTGTCGACCGATCTCGTCTGGCACGCCACCCCCTCGCTCGAGGGCTATGACCTCGTCGTGCTGCCGGGCGGATTCAGCTATGGCGACTATCTGCGCACCGGCGCGATGGCGGCGCAGGCCCGCGTGATGCGCGCGGTGCGAGAGGTGGCCGACCGCGGAGTGCCGGTGCTCGGCATCTGCAACGGCTTCCAGATTCTGCTCGAATCGGGCTTGCTCCCCGGCGCGATGCTGCCCAACGCCTGTGTCGAGTTCCGTTGCGAATGGGTGCACGTGCGCGTGGAGACTCGCCGCACGCCGTTCACCGGATCGGCCGACGTGGGCCAGGTCCTGCGCATGCCCATCGCGCACGGCGAGGGCAACTTCGTCGCGGACCGCGCCACGCTGGATGAGCTGCACGACAACGACCAGGTCGTCTGGCGCTACACCGACGCCGACGGCAGACGTACGGCGGGGACCAACCCCAACGGCTCGGTCGGCGATATCGCGGGCATCTGCAACGCTCGGGGCAACGTGGTTGGGCTCATGCCCCACCCCGAGCGTTGCAGCGAGACCGCGCTGGGCGGCACCGACGGGCGCATGGTGTGGGAGTCCGTGCTCGCTCGCGTGGCCGCGTGACCTCACCCACCGATCGCGCCGTCCCCGACGACGCCACGCTGCGCGAAGTCGCACTGACGCGGGACGAATACCACCAGGCGTTCGACATGCTCGACCGCGCCCCGAACGCGGTGGAGCTGGGAATCATCGGCGGCATGTGGAGCGAGCACTGCGGCTACAAGCACTCGCGCCCGCTGCTGCGCCGATTTCCCGGCACGGGTCCGCGAGTGCTGGTGGGACCCGGTGAGGAAAACGCCGGCGCCGTGGACATCGGCGATGGGCTGGCCATCGTGATGAAGGTCGAGAGCCACAACCACCCGAGCGCCGTCGAGCCGTTTCAGGGCGCGGCCACCGGCGTGGGCGGAATCCTGCGCGACAT
>DAOUHO010000071.1:0-17141 GCA_034428595.1 Chloroflexota bacterium
ACTCGGGAACGCCCCACTCGGCCGCGAACTTCGCGGCCCGAGCCTCGCTGCGCGAGAAGTTGACCACGACCTGCTGGCCCGGCACGTAGCGCAGCGCGCGCATGAAGAAATCACACACAAACCCGCTGCCGAGCATGGCGATGCGAATCATCTGGACGGTCCTTTCCCTGTCTACGAGCCTCGGGCGCCAAACATCAGCGCCAGCATGCCGAAGTCGACGAGCAATACAAGCAGGGCGATGGGAATGCCGGCGCGCGCGAAGTCGCGCGGACGGAAGTTTCCCGGTCCCATGACCAGCAGATTGACCGGGTGCGCGTAGGCGGTGATGAAGCCCGTGGAGGCCGCCAGCGCCACACCCATGGCGAACATCCGGGGGTCGGCTCCCACGAGAGCGGCGGCGCTGAGCGCCACAGGCGCCATGAGCACCGCGGTGACGTGATTGCCCAGGACGTGGGTAAACATCGCAGTGAGCAGGAGCATGCTCGCCAGCACGATCCACGGCCCTCCGTCGCCGAGCGACTCGGCCAGCGACTCGCCGACCAGCGCCGCCGCACCGCTTTGGCGCATGGCCTCGGCCAACGTCAGCATGCCGCCGATGACCACGATGGCGCGCCAGTCGACGGCGGCCAACGTCTCGCGGCCGCGAACGCAGCCGGTGACGACCATGGCCGCCGCGGCCGCCAGCGCCACGATTGCCACCGGCGCCAGTTGCAGCATCAGCGCCGCAACGAAGCCGGCCACGATGGCGACGGCAATCGGCGCCTGCCGCGGTCGCAGCGTCAGGCCCACGCGCTCGGTCACGACGACAAAGTCAGGGTCGTCAAGCAGTTGGGTGATTCGTGGCAGCGGTCCGAGCACGAGCAGCGCGTCGCCCACGCGTAGCGGCATATCATGCAAGTGCGTGCGTCGGGGCGCGCCGTCTCGCCAGATGCCCAATACGCTTAGCCCGTAGCGATCGCGGAAATTGAGCGAGGGCACTGTCTCTCCCTCTAAGGTGCTGCGCGGGGCCAGCGACGCTTCGGCGAACTCCACGTTCTCCGTCTGCAGGGCGGCGGCGCCCAGATTTGAGGGGCGTGGCTCCGGCAGCGCGAATCGCTCTCTGAGGCGGGCGATGTCGCGGTTCCGAGCGCTCATCACCAGCACGTCGCGCGCGTGCAACATCATCTCGGGCGCGGGTGCGATGTCCGTCCGGCCCTGCCGCTGGATAGCCACGATCGAGATTCCGAAGTCGGTGCGGATGCCGCTGTCGCGCAGGGTCAGGCCCACGAGCGGGCTCGCGGGTGGAACGGCGACTTCGTAGAGGCGTTCCTCGAGCCGATAGGGCACGTGATCCTCGCGGGCGCGCGGCAGCAACGCGTCGCCGGCGGCGCCGGACGCATGCCGGGGCAGCAACCGGTGCCGCCCGAACACGAGCGCCAGCGTCCCGGCGACCAGAATTGCCGCCCCAAATGGCGTGAAGTCCAGGAGGCCGAACGGCTCCATCCCTTCCTGAGCGACCACGCTGTTTACCAGCAGATTCGAGGGCGTCCCCACCAGGGTGAGCGCGCTGCCGAGCAGGGTGGCGTAGGACAAAGGCAGCAACACGCGAGAAATGGGGATCTTGAGCTCGCGCGCGGCGGCCACCGCGGCCGGCAGCAGCACGCCGCCGGCGGCAATGGCGTTCATGAAGCCGGACAACAGACCTGCCGCCAGTACCGTGACCGCAATCAGCCGCGCTTCGCTGTTCCCAGCGAGCCGGCCGATCAGACGTCCAATCAGGTGCGCCACGCCCGTATTTGCGAGACCGGCGCTCATCACCATGACCGCGCCGATCGTCACGACCGCGCTGTTCGAGAACCCGCGCAGGGCCGCTTCCAAATTGATGGCGCCGCCGGCAAACAGCACCAGCAGGACGCAGATGGCCGTCACCTCGAACGGCACGCGTCCGCTGGCCAAGACCACGACCGCCACGCCCACGACCGCCAGCACGAAGACGATTTCGCCGGTCATTCGAATGCCCCGCGCCGCATCCGGTGGCTAGCCCTCGTCCTCTTCCGGGGTGAACAGGGTTTCGGCTCCCTCGATGTAGGTCGGGTAGCGCAGCTCGACGCCGAGCTCCGTGCGCACTTTGGCGTTCGAGGTTGGGTACGAACCGGTCACGAGGCCGAACAGGCTGGAGGAGATCGACGCCCTGGTGCGCGTCAAGCGGGTGATGCCTTCGTGCAGCTTCACCATTCCCTGCACCAGGAACTTGGGCGACGAGCGCGGTGGACGCGCCCCGGCTTGCGCCGCCAAGTAGCGCAGATACTCGCCGGCTGGGGCCGGGTGGTCATCCACCGCCAGGTACAGCTCGCCAGAGCGTCCCCGGAGCGCAACGGCCTCGAGAATCGCGGCGGCGTCCTCCACGTGTATGCGGCTGGTCGGATACTTGCCGCCGCCGATGAGCCGCAGGTTGCCGCCCCGCAGCGACTCAAGCGTCCCACCCCCCGGGCCGTAGACCGTCCCCGCCCGCACGATGCGGGCTGGAAACCCCTCGGTTTCGCACTGCTCCTGGAGGTATTGCTCCGTTTCAAGATTGAGCCGTCCCAGCACGGTATTTGGCGCCGGTGGCGACTCTTCGGTCAGCGTGTCCCGAGACCCTGCGCCGAACACGGCCATGGTGCTGCCGTAGATGAACGAGGCAATCTCGGTCTCGCTCAGCGCCTCGACGACGTTCATCACGCCGCGGATGGTGCGCCGCTCCATGTCGTCCTCGCTGTCCGAGACGCTGCGCATCACGTAGAAGACGTGATCGCCGTCCCGGCCGAGGTCTTCCAGCTCTTCCGGGTCGCCCACGTCGGCGAGCTCAATCGTGACGCCAAGCTCATCAAGCTCGGGCGCCGCGTCTTCGTGCTCGTCGATGCCGCGGACTTCCCAACCGGCAGCCGCCAGCCAGCGTGCCAAGGTGCTGCCGGTGAAGCCGGTAATGCCGATGATGAGAGCGCTGGGCATGCGTTCGCGTCCGGGTGAAGCGGGCGTCTACATCGTGACGCCACGCCTCGCGCCAGTGCAAGCCGCGCCGAGTCGCTAGGCTAGGGACATGGAGTTTTCCGGCGAACGCCTGCGCATTGGCGTGATCTTCGGTGGACGCTCCGGCGAGCACGAGGTTTCTCTGCGGTCGGCGGCGTTTGTGATGGACTCCCTCGACCGCGCCAAGTACGACGTGGTTCCCATCGGGATTGGCAAACAGGGCGAGTGGCTGCTCGAAGCCGATCCGATGCGCCAGCTCAGCGCGGCTCCCGCCACCGACTCCGGCGCGTCGCTGCCGGTCACGCTGCCGACGGCGCATCTTCCCACCGCGGGACGGGCGTCGGTTGGGGCGCTCGACGTGGTGTTTCCGGTGCTTCACGGCACCTACGGGGAAGACGGCACGGTGCAAGGGCTGCTGGAGCTTGCCGACTTGCCGTACGTGGGCTCGGGCGTCACGGGCTCGGCGGTCGCCATGGACAAGGGCGTGGCCAAGGCGATCTTGCGTGACCACGGTCTTCCCGTGGGCCTGTGGCACGTCGTGTCGGTGCCGGCGTGGCGAGCCGACCCAGCCGCCGTGCGCGCCGAGATCGAAGCCCGCCTGACCTATCCGCTCTTCACAAAGCCCTGCAACCTGGGGAGCAGCGTGGGGGTCTCCAAGGTCCATCACGCCGGTGAGCTGGACGCCGCCATGGCCGCCGCCGCCGAGTATGACCGCCGCATCATCGTCGAGCAGGGCGTCCCGAACCCGCGGGAGATCGAGGTCAGCATCCTGGGCAACGATGAGCCGGAGGCGTCGGTGTGCGGGGAAATCATCCCGGCGACTGAGTTCTACGACTACGCCGCGAAGTACGAGGATGACCGATCGCAGGCCATCGTCCCCGCCGACCTGCCACCGCGGATTGCCGAGCGCATCCGCGAGGACGCCGTGCGGGCGTTTCGCGCCTTGGATTGCGCGGGCTTTGCGCGAGTGGACTTTCTGGTCGACGCCGTGACGCTGGAACCGGTGATCGGCGAGATCAACACGATTCCCGGCTTCACCGAGATCAGCATGTATCCCAAGCTATGGGAAGCCAGCGGCGTACCCGCGCGAGAGCTGATGGACCGGCTGATCCGGCTGGCGCTCGAGCGCCACCAGGAACGCCGGGGCCTGCGGACGTCCTACACGTAGGGGGTCGAAGTTAGGGAACCTCTGCGTAGGTCAAGCCCCAGGACATACACCGAGCCCAATCCGTTCGGACACCCCTTCGACAAGCTCAGGGCGAACGGATTGGGGCCACGCCTGGGGCCTTCTTCAGACCCTCCCTAGAGGCCGGACTTCTCGCGCAGCTTGGCCACCGTGAATCCCGGCTGCTTCGCAAACTCCTTGCGCCCGGCCTCGAATTCCAACACCTGCCGCGACGCCTCGGCGAGTTCGCCCGCCACCTCGTCCGGGATGACCACCACGCCGTTTTCATCGGCGTGCACGAGATCGCCCGTCCTGATGGGCGTGCCGTCAATGATCACCGGATCGCCCGGCTCCAAGCTCACCGACGTACCGTGAGACACGGTGACGCCGCGGGCGAAGTACTGGACGCCGATCTCGCGCACCTCGGAAAGGTCGCGCACGCACCCATCGGTGACAACGGCCACGCCGCCCAGCGCCTTGAAGATGGTGGCCATGACATCGCCGAAATGGCAGGACTTGGCCGGATTGTTTCCCGCGTCCTGGATCACCAGGATCGTTGGGCTCGGGGAACGCTCCACCAGCTCCCACAGATCCATCTGCCCCGACGGATTGCGCTGGCGCCCGTGGGTCGTGCTATCGCCTTTCACGGTCACCGCGTAGCCCACCACGGCCTCGCCGATCTCCGGAAACAGGCAACGCACGTCGCTGCCGAGGTATCCCTCGGTCCGGTCCCGGACGTCGAACTCTTCGATCGCGTTGGCGATCGTGGCGGAATCGATCTGGCGCAGCTCTTCGAGCTGTTCGGGCGTCAAGTTGACGGCCAAGGCGCACCTCGTGGCGTCCTTTACACGCGGGGCAAACCGTAGCACGGGTCCGATTGGGTCGCCGGGTCCGGACGGTCCTTGCAGCGTCTAGCCAAGTTCCTGCGATCGGCGGTAGGCCGCGGCCACGGCGGCGAGGAACGCCGCGCGCAAGTCTCGCTCCTCGAATACGTCAAGCGCGGCCGCCGTGGTGCCGCCGGGCGAGGTGACGGCATGCCGCAGGGCCTCCGCGCTCATGTCGCCGGTATTCCACAGCTCGGCCGACCCGATGAGGGTCTCCCGAACGAGCGTTGTGGCGATCTCCCGGTCGAGCCCGACGGAAACGGCGGCGTCGATCCACGCCTCGGCCACCAGGTAGACATAGGCGGGGCCGCTGCCGTGCACCGCCGTCGCGGCGTCCAGCATGTTTTCGGCGTGCACCTCAATCTCGACGCCGAACGATCCCAGGATCTGCCCGGTGCGACGGCGGTCGGCGTCGTCGGCGCCGCTGCCCGCCATCCAGACCGTCATGCCGCGGCCGATCTGGGCGGGCGTATTGGGCATCGCGCGAACGAGGCGAGACGTGCCCAGGGCGGATTCCATAGTTTCCAGGCGCACGCCGGCCATGATCGAGATCACGAGTTGCGTCGGCGCCAGCGCGGGCCGGAGGAGATCCGCAACACTCCGGAACGACTGCGGCTTCACGGCAAGCACCAGCACCTGCGCACCCAACACGTCGTGCGGCAGTCCCCGCCCGGCGGTTGCGCCGTTCGCCACGGCCACCGCCTCACGGCGCGCGTCGTCGATCTCGCTCACGACAATCGACGCGGCGGTAAGCGTGCCGCTGGCGGCCAGGGCGGATACCACCGCACCGCCCATCGCCCCAGCGCCGATGACGGTGACGCGCTCGCTCACGGGTCGCGACCTCACGGAAGAACCAACGTTGGCGATCCTACCTGCTGATTGGCCGGGCAAGGCTCAGCGCCGCACCTCGATGGTTCCCAGGTCGGCACGGATCCGGGCGCTGCCGACAAGCCGCGCGATGTCGGACCGGGACTCCGGCAGGACGACTTGGCCATCCTCGTCCACGGCACGCGCCACGAGATCGGGGAGTCGTGGATGTGGGGCGATGACCATCCCGACACCCGCATCCAGCAAGGCGGACGCGGGCATGGCTCCCAGCGTCGTTGATCGTCCAAGCACCAGCACGTCCGCGTGCAAGTCCGCCGGCAGCGAAGGTTGAGACACCGTCGGCGGGGCGACGGCGAACGCCGCATCGCTTGACCTCACCAACACCCAGTCGCCGCCTTCGGCCGGGATTAACTCGGTTTCCAGAGCGCCGGTGGTCCGGCTCGCCTCCACGACCACGGGCGCGCGGCCGGCATGGTTCGGCGCTACCAGGCGTGGTCCCAGCGCGTGGGTGGGGGGCGCCTGCACCACGGCTACGTCTCGGGCGCCAACGAGGTCGAGGGCCATGTGCGAGAGATCGCCGCCCGACGATGCAACGGCCAGGTTGTCGACCTGGAGGTCCCAGCGCGGCAACGCGCGGTCGAGCAGCAACCGGTCCAGGCGGCTTCCCGCGACGACCACCCGGTCATCGCCCTTTCTGACATAGACGGTGGGGGCACGTCCCGAGAGATCGACGGTGGCCAAGGTGGCGCCGTCGTCGAATAGGCGAGGCATTCCCGCGACAGCCATGGCTGGGGGCGCGATCAAGGCGACGAGCGCCACGCCGTACACCGCGCGCCGGGGGAGGGGCAAGTTCCCGGCGCGTGAACGAACGAGTCGCGGCGGCGGGCGTCCAAGCAGGACCAGCGCCGCGCCGATGCAGAGATATGAGACCAGCGCCTGGGGGAGGTCGAACCCGCTGGTCGCGAGCGAGGCTCCCGGCAACTGCGCCGCGATCCGCCCGGCTTGAATCAAGTACTCGAGCGGCAGCCAGGCGGTCCAGCCGACCACTTCGGCCGCCGGCCACCCGGCGGACGCCCAGATGGCCACCGGCGCACCGGTGGCCATGATGGCGGCGGGCGCGGCGAGGGCCAGCAGATTGGCCGGCACCGCCATGAGCTGAAAGCGCTCGAACGCGTGGGCGATGATCGGGGTCACCATCAGACTGGCGGCCGCGGTGGTGGCGATCAACTCGGCGCTCCACCTGGGGAATCGGGCACGCTCGGTGAGCGCGTCCGCAAGACGAGGCGCGATCACAATCAGTCCCAGCGTTCCCGCGAATGACAGTTGGAATCCAACGTCGCCGAGCGCCTGAGGCTGCACCAACGCCATGCCGGCCCCCGCTATCCCCAAGGCCGTGAGGGTGTCGGCGTCGCGCCCGATGATCCAGGCCAGGAGCACAAGGTCGCCCATGATGGCCGCCCGAATCACGCCCGGCTCGGCGCCGGCCAGCACCGCGTAGAGCGGCAGCAACACAGCCGCCAGGCCGACGCCGTAGCGGCCAAGACCCCAGCCGGCGAGCCGTCGCACCCAGAGCGCGATCAGCGTGATGTTAAAGCCCGAGATGGCGACGATGTGAATCAAGCCCGAGGTGAGAAAGTCATTTCGCAACTCGTCCGGCAGCCGTTGACGAATGCCCACGAGCATGGCCGAGAGCAGCGAGGCATGGGGCTCGGGCAGGGCCGAGCGGATGCTGGCATCGACGTGGCGCCGCAGTCGCAGAAGCCCTGGCGGATCGGCGGCCGTACCGGCCTCGATCACCGCGATCTGGGCGTCATCGAGCGTCCCCGCCCAGGTGTCGGCGTGTCCACGAAGGGCGTTGGTGTCGCGGGGATGCGCGGGCACGAATATTCCGCTGACGGCCAACCGCGCGTTGGGCAGCGCCATTGCCCGTGGGACGAAGACTTGCACGCGACCGGCGGCTGGCCGCGTCTCCTGGTCCTCCCCGCGAGCAACAGCCTCAACCTGGAGCGTTCGCCGCGGGCCCGGGGCGTCGTCGACAACGGTTCCGATCACCGACAGCGCCGCACCGGCGGGCGCCTGAAGCAACGGCGGCTGCGAGTCGACATGATGTCCGCCTCGCGCCAAGCCAAGGGCCAGCGCGGCGAGGACCGCACCCACGAGCAGTGGACGGCGGCCGGTGAGAGCGGCTGACGCGCCAACGACGGCCAGCCCGATGACCGCCCAAGCCGGCGCCGAGCCCCACCAGGCGGCGAGCCCGATCCCCAGCAAGATCGCCGCGGCCAGCCAGGCGGTCACGGAGCTGAGGGCGCTTGAGCCGGGAGCCGTTGCACCACGCGCGCGGGAATGCCCAGATCGATGAGCGTCCGAGCCGCGGTGATGGAGCCGAACAGGCGGCGGTAGGTGGTGATCCGCTCGGCATACAGGGGGCCGATGCCGGGCAGCTCATCGGCGAGCTCCTCAGCGGATGCCACATTGATCCACTGGAGTGTCGCGACCGAGAGCTCGATCGCCGGGGGCGATGGCACGGCCGGAGGTGGAGCAGTTTCCGGTGCGGCGGTGGGCGTGAGGACCGCCAGCGCCACGGCTGCCGGCGCAAGGAGCAAGCCGATCCAGCGATAGATCCGCAGATGTGGCCGGGACCCGGCGTTTACGGCCTGCCCGTCCACCGGCTGCGCGTGCTCCGACGTGTTCGCCAAGCTAGGTCAGCGTTTCACGCGCCGCCGGCTCAGGAAGCTCGGCGGCCACCTGCCCCATCCGCGACGTGTCGTAGCCGCCCATGGCCTCGACCTGACGCGCAAACGCCGGATCGCGCAATACATCCAGCACGGGCCGCAGCACCGGCGATTCGTAGTGCTCGCGCGGGATGGCGAGGTCGTAGCGCTCTTCGAGCAGTGGGATGAAGTCGAGTTTCAGCGCCCGTGCGGCGGCCAGCACGCCGAGACCGGCGTCGGCGCCGCCGGCGGCCACGTCGGCGGCCACGGCGACGTGGGTGTACAGGTCTCGTTCGTAGCCGCCAATGGCCGCGCCGGTGAGTCCGCGGCGCTGCAACTCGAAGTCCAGCAGCATCCGCGTTCCCGACCCGCGTTGCCGGTTCACGAAGACGACCTCGCCGCGTGCCAGGTCGTCGATCGCCTGGATGCCGAGCGGATTGCCCGGGGCGACCATGAGTCCCTGTTGCCGGTGCGCGAAGGTCACGAGGACGACATCGCGTCTGGGAAGGATGCGTCGAACGTCCGCGACGTTGTAGGCGCCGGTGGCCGGATCGATCAGGTGGCATCCGGCGGCATGCGCGTTGTTGCGGCGCAGCGCCACCAGCCCACCCTGACTGCCGACGTTGGTCGACGCTACCGCGGCCGGGGCGAACCGCCGGTGGACCTCGTTGGCCAGAAGATCGAGGGCGGGATCGTGGCTGCCGATAATCACCGCCGTGTGGTCGACGGCGTCGGGATCGGTGAGCAGGTCCACGTCGACCGACGATCCAGCCGCGAGGCCCTCGGACATCCTGGGAATGCGGATGACGCCGTCGGCGCGCACCATCGAGGTGATCATGCCGGCCCCGCGCGCGAGTGGAGCGGCGATGGTGCGCGCGCCAACGCGGCCAAGCTTCACGCGCACGAATTCGTCGTCCCCCATGGGCGACACCACGGCCCGCGGGACCACCGCCCGCAGCGTTGGCCGGCGGCCTCGCTGACGGCCGAGCCGGGCGTCGATGAGCGGAGCCACGAACAGCTCCATCGCCAGCGCCGCGGACACGGGATAGCCGGGAATGCCCACGATGGCGCGCCCGCGAGCGACGCCAAGGACCACCGGGTGCCCCGGTCGGATCGCCACGCCGTGCACCAGCACCTCGCCGTGCGCGGCAATGACTCGCGCCGTGAAGTCTTCCGCGCCTGCCGATGAGCCGGCATTGATGACCACGATGTCGGCGCGGTCGAGCGCCTCATCCACCGCCGCTCGCAGGCGCGCGAAGTCGTCGGGTATCGGCGGCAGCCGCTCGGCGTCCGCGCCCCACTCGCGTGCGGTTGCCGCGAGCATGAGCGAATTCGAGTCCACGATCTGCCCCGGCCCGGCCTCGGCTCCCGGCGGCACCAGCTCCGAGCCTGTGGGGAGGACCGCCACGCGTGGGGGCCGGCGGATTTGGAGCGACGCGTGGCCGGCCGCGGCGGCTGCGGCGACATCCACGGGGCGAAGCGTGTGGCCGGCGGGAAGCACCAGCTCGGTTGCCACGATGTCCTCGCCCAGCGGACGAACATGCTGCCAAGGCGCGACGGCCGCGAGTATCTCCACGCTGCCGTCGCCGACCTCGTGAAGGTCTTCCAGCATCACCACGGCATCCATACCCGAGGGCATGGCGTCGCCAGTGTCGACCCACACGGCGTCCCGGCCCATACCAAGGCGCAGCGGCGAGGTGGGCGACGCACCACGGGTCGTCTCCGCCGCAACGGCGATGCCGTCCATGGCCGCGGCGTGGTAGTGGGGATTCGACGTACGAGCCCAGACCGCCGAGGCCGCTACCCGTCCAACCGCCGCTTCGAGGGGCACTGATATCGCCGATCCGGGCGACAGGGCGCCCGCGCCGTGCAGCGCCTCGTCAAAACGCGCCCGTGCCTCATCGAGCGGCACGTCCTGCAAATACGGCAAGCGGCCGCTGCTCCCCGGTGGAGCGTGGTGGCTCGGTCGGTCGCCCGACATGGAGGGCGCGGTCATGCCAGCGGGCGGATGTCGACAAACGCGCCGGCTTGGAGGCCGTTGGCGTCGGCCGGTATCCGGATCAGCGCATCGGCGCGCACGAGCGTGAAGATTAGGTTCGATGCACCAAAGATGGGCTCCGCCCACAGGCAGCCGTCACGTTTGATGAGGTGCGCGGGGATGAAATCGAGGCGGCCCGCCGTGGAGGCCACGTTGCGCGCCAGCCGGGCACGCAGCGGTGATGCGGGACTGTCGGGCGGTGCGCCCTGCAGCCGGCGAATCGTGGGGGCTACCAGCAGGTCGAACACGACCAGCGCCGAGACCGGATTCCCCGGCAAGCCGAAGATGGGCTTGCCGTCGGCCAGGGCCACGATCGACGGCTTGCCGGGCTTGAGGGCCAAACCGTGCGCCAGGACGCCCGGCGTCCCCAGCGACCCGATCACGTCCGCCGTGTGATCGCGCGCGCTCACCGAGCTTCCGGCGCTGATGACAACGATGTCGCACTCCCCCAGCGCGTCGCGCGCCACGGTCGCCAACGCGGAGCGCGCGTCGGGCACGATGCCGTAGATCCGCGCCACGCCGCCCGCGCGCTCCACCTCCACGGTGAGCGTGGTCGAGTTCACGTCCCGAACTTCGCCCGGTTCCGGCGCCTGGTGAGGCGGCACGACTTCGTCGCCGGTCGCGATGAGCCCCACGATCGGAGCTTGGGCGACCGAGACGTGCGTTACGCCAAGCGCGGCGAGCCCGCCAAGATCCTGCGATCGCAGTCGCGCGCTCTGCGAGATGACCACCGCCCCCTCGGCGACGTCGTCGCCGCGCTGGATCACCGCCTCCCGGACCGCGACCGGCCGCATGACTTCAATCATCCGGTCATCGATCCACTCGGTGTGCTCCACCATCACGACTGCGTCGCTGCCCTGCGGCAACATGCCGCCGGTGTGGATCACCATGGCCTCGCCGGGCGCTATGCCCTGGCTCGGGGGCGCGCCCATCGGCACCTCGCCGATCACGGCGAGGGCGGCGGGCAAGGACTCGGTCGCGCCGAACGTGTCCGACGCGCGCACGGCGAACCCGTCCATCAAGGATCGGTCGAAGGACGGGCTGGATTCGGGCGCTCGCACCGGGTGTGCCGAAACCCGACCGGCAGCGGCCGACAACGGCACGGATTCCACGCGAGGCTCGGGCAAGCCGGCTTCGAGTAGCCGTTCCAACGCCGTTTCGGGTGAAACGACGTCGAATAGCTTAGTTGCCATGCCCGCAGCGCTCTTCAGATGACGGCGGCGTGCATGATTCTGTCGTGCGAGCGGCGCGGCGTCCACGCCGGCGGGCCCGATAGACTCTGGCGCCGTTAGACCCTCTCAACGCCGATGTGCGACGAGCCGCAGTCCCGCGACGATCCCCGAGCGGCAACCACGCTCGATCTGGGTGGCGTTGAGGTCAAGGTCTCCGTGTGGCGCGGAGGAGCCTCCTGGCGCGCCGTCGCGCAGGTTGGCCGGCGGGAAGTGATGGTCCTGAACGGCGCGAACCGCGACGACGCCCTTGCCCGTCTGCGAGAGAGCCTGCTGGCCAACGCCGAGGTCACGCGGGCGCTCGGGCTGGCGCCGGCCAGGCGGTGGTCGGCCAACCCCTACTGGAAAGGCCGGTAGGCCAGCCGGCGGTCGATCGAAATCTGGCGGCTGATTCTGTTGGGCTGGGAGACTCTGCGCTACAATTTGGCGCTAACGAAGCCATTCACTGGCTGACCCGCGCGCCGGGTCCCTCAATTGCCCGCGCGCCACTCCCACACAGTTCACACTTTCAGGAGGCTGCCGAGTATGCCTGGCAATCCCAAAGAGCTCCGCTTCAGCGCCGAGGCCCGCAGCGCCCTGCTGCAGGGCGTGGACGCGGTCGCCAACGCCGTGCGCGTCACCCTGGGTCCCCGGGGACGCAATGTTGCGCTGGGCCGAAATTTCGGGGCTCCCGTGGTCACAAACGACGGGGTGACGGTCGCCCGAGACATCGAGCTCGGAAGCAACTTCGCGAACATGGGCACCCAGCTCATCAAGGAAGCGGCCAGCAAGACCAACGACGTCGCCGGCGACGGCACGACAACCGCCACGGTCTTGGCGCAAGCCATGATTCACGGCGGCTTGCGGGCGATCGCGGCCGATATGAACCCGATGATCCTCAAGCGCGGGATCCAGAAGGCGCTCAAGGCGGCCGACGACGCGATCAGCAAACAGTCGCGCGAGGTTGACGATCCGCGTCAGATGGAATGGGTCGCGACGATCTCTTCGGGCGATCCCGACGTTGGTCGCATGATCGCCGAGTCCCTTGACCGCGCGGGCAAAAACGGCGCGGTTTCGGTGGAAGAAGGCCGCACGAACGCGCTCGAGCTCGAGCTGGTGGACGGCATGCAGCTCGACCGCGGCTATATCTCGCCGTACCTGATCAGCAACACCGACCGCATGTCGGCGGAGCTTGAAGACGCCAGCATCTTCGTGACGGACTGGCAGCTCAAGAGCGCCCAGGACATGCTGCCGTTCCTGGAGCGCCTGGTGCAGGGCGGACACCGCAACGTGCTGTTCATTGCCGACGACGTCGAAGGCGACATGCTGGCAACGCTGATCGTCAACAAGGCCCGCGGCCTCCTCAACTCGATCGCGATCAAGGCGCCGGCCTACGGCGACCGGCGGAAGGCGATCCTGGAGGACATCGCGATTTTGGCCAACGCCACGGTGGTGGCGCGCGATCTGGGCGAGGACCTCAAGGACACGCCGCTGTCCGTGCTAGGCAAGGCTCGCCGCATCATGGTGACCAAGGACGAGACGACCATCGTCGAGGGCGCCGGATCGACGCGCGACATCAACGCCCGCATCGAGCAGATTCGAGCGGAGATGGATAACACGGATTCGGCCTACGACCGCGAGAAGCTCCAGGAGCGCGCGGCCAAGCTGGCCGGCGGCGTGGCGGTGCTGCGCGTGGGCGCCCCGACCGAGGTGGAGCTCAAGGAGAAGAAGCACCGCGTCGAGGACGCCCTGTCGGCGACCCAAGCCGCGGTGGACGAGGGCATCGTGCCCGGCGCGGGTACGGCGTACGTCCGCGCAATGGCCGCGGTCGACCAGGTGCACAAGGAGCTTTCCGGCGACGAGGCGATCGGCGCCCGGATCGTGCGCGATGCGCTGCCGGTGCCCCTGCGGCAGATTGCCGTCAACGCCGGCGAGACGGGCGATGTCATCGTCCAGCGCGTCGCCGACGCCGAAGGCCCGATGGGCTACAACGGAGCGGATGGGCAGATCGCCGACCTCACCGAGGTCGGCGTGGTCGATCCGACGAAGGTGGTTCGGGCCGCGCTGCAGAACGCCGGCAGCGTGGCGATGATGATTCTCTCGACGGAGACGCTGATCGCGGACTTGCCGCCGAAGAAGAAAGCATCGCCGATTCCGCCCAGCGGCGACCTCGGCATGATGTAGCCGAAGGGCGACTTGCACGACGCCCGGCGCCTGGTGCGCCGGGCGTCGTGCGTTAAGGCAGGGACGCGGCGAACGGATTGGGGCGGGATTCTGATACATGTTCGGGCGTCTTCTTGGATTGCGAAGTAGAGCCTAGACGGCCCACGCAATCAGCAGCCGGTGGACCCACGCGTTGCTGCCTGGTCCAAGGCAAACCCAATCGCGCTCGGGCAGTCCTAACATGCAGGCCCCGTAGGTGTCTCTTGAAGTGTCCAAGATCGGCTCCGGCGACTTCAGTTCGCACCAGCGCCCGCGCTTGGAACGCTGCTTCACGAGACGTCGCCGCGCATCTTGCGCATTCGCTCGATAAGACCACGTCGGCCCCAACCGGTTTGCTTAGGACCCAGAATCAGGCCAAGCGTCGTGCGAGGGATCGGGCTGCGCTTTTCCGGAATCGTGGTTCGACGGTAGGTATCGCCCTGCCCAGTGGTAAACAACCGTCCATGAGGGCTCGGTCGTTCGGTCCAACCCTCATATCGGAGAATCTTCATCAACTCTCTTGGCGATATCGTGAGCCGCCCACCTGATCCCACGTCCGCGCGGCGACCTTAGGCGACTGCCGGAGCCAGCGAAAGTTGATACTGCGGCAACCACGGCGGCAACGTTTCCGATGACACCGGTTCAAGCGCCGGCAACCGAGATTGCTGCACATCGCGCAGACAGTCGAGCACCAATTCTGGCAGCGGGAGAACCTCGATACCACAGGACGCGAAGACGTTGGCGCGCTCACCATCGGCCTCAACTGAGTTGAGTTCGAAGAGCACAAGTTCCTTGAGTTCGTGTGATACCTGGTCGAGATCGTCCCCATACGTCGATGTGCCGAGCTCCTCGCACACGCCTACCCAGACCGCGTCTTCCCAGGTGTACGTCATTCGCAGCGCAATCAACACTGGCGGGTCAAGTTGGACACTAAAGTAGAACTCGATCGAGCACCTCCGCGTGTCATCCATGGTCTCGACCTCCCTCCTCACTTTCGTTCCTCGCCAGCGGTCTCGGAGTATACCCATCGGTCAATGTGACAGCCGCAACGGGAATCACCGTCCATCTCGCCGTTTCTGATCCGCTGGCCTAAGGTTCGTTGGCCTGGCGTAGGTCATCCACTCGGCCACAATTCCACGTACCAGGGCCTGCATTTGGCCCAACGTGCAAAGCGACGTTCGACCGGCAGCAAGTGGATAGGTCCGAGCTTCGCGGGTTGCACCGACGCAATCAGTCCAATCAGCACGAGGCCTCCCGGACACAACCGGCTTAACCCCATTGATCCCCAAGGCTGTCCACCCGACTCATGGGATGTGCAGTTAGGCCAGGAAGTCCTTGAGGCGGCGGGCCAGGCGGGGATGGCGGAGCTTGCGGAGGGCCTGCGATTCGATCTGGCGGATGCGTTCGCGCGTCAAGCCGAACTCCTGGCCGACCTGATCCAGGGTGCGCGGCGTGTCGTCGTCGAGGCCGTATCGCAGCCGCAAAATCTTCTGTTCGCGCGGATCCAGCATCTCCATCACGTTGTCGAGCTGCTCGGTCAGCAACTGCCGCGTGGCGGCCTCCATGGGCTCCACCGCGTCGTCGTCGGGGATGAGGTGCCCGATTTCCGTGTCGCCGTCCTCGCCGATCGGAGTCTCCAGCGAGATGGGCAACCTGGCCGCCTGCTTGAGCTCGCCGATCTGGTCCTCCGACATCTCCATTTCGCCGGCGATCTCGTCGTCGGTCGGCTCGCGTCCAAGCCGGAGCTGAAGGTCGCGCTGCACGCGGTAGGACTTGGTGAGCTTCTCGTGCACGTGGACGGGCAGGCGAATGGTGCGGCTCTGCTCGGCGATGGCGCGCGTGACGGCCTGCCGGATCCACCACGTGGCGTAGGTGCTGAACTTGTAGCCGCGGCGCCAGTCGAATTTCTCGGCCGCGCGCATGAGCCCGGCATTGCCCTCCTGGATGAGGTCCAGCAATGGGATGCCGTGCCCGGTGTACTTCTTGGCCACGCTCACGACGAGGCGGAGATTGGCCGTGATCAGGTGCTCGCGGGCGCTTTCGTCACCGCGTTCGATCCGCTGCGCGAGGTCCACCTCTTCCTTGGCGGTGAGCAGCAGGATGCGCCCGATCTCGTTGAGGTAGCTGCGAACGGTGTCCTGGCTGGCCGATTCGAGCTCGAATTGCTCTTCGCGCTGACTGCGGGCGGTGGTGATCGGCGCCGGCTCTTCGGTGCGTTCCTCGGGCCGCTCGTCCCGCAGCTCGATTTCTTCCTCGGCGAGCCGCTCGCGGAACCACTGCACGATCTCGTCGGGGATCTGCGTGGTGTCCGGCAGCACCCGATTGATGGCGTCGCGATAGATGAATCCAGGCTCGGCCCCGAGCGCCACCAGCTCGGCCAACCCGTTTTCGAGAGTTTCTTCGTCAAGGGCAAGGGCGACTTCAAGCGTCAACGACAGCCCACCTTTGTGTGCATCAGTGTCTCGGTCTCCATCCCTGCGCCAGCGGTTCCGGTCCGAGGCCGACGCACGGCGTCAGCACCCGGCAATTGCGGAGGCTGCATCTGCCGATCCGGAGTAGAGGGGTCAGTCATGACTCGGGCGTTCGCCCGCGAGGTCCGGTCGAGGCGTGGACGCAGCAACTCCACCCAGCGCACGGATACCAATCTCCGTGTAATTGTATACGCCCGCGAGCGGCCCGCGTAAGCGAGATTCGGCAGCGGCCGACTTTCACACCTGAGCGCCGCATGACAACCCTGCAGCGGCGAGCACCCTCGATCCGGTGGTTGCCCTGCGGGAATGGATTCCCGCCCCGTATCGAGTACGGGGCAGGCGCTTCGCGGGAATGCCGGACTCAACGCAGGTCACCACCCGAGATTCAAAGGAATCTCCTCGTCGTTGCACGGCGCGGGATCGCGCTCCTATGCTTGACGGTCGGCAAGCGGTTGCCGACCAACTTCCGAGGCCTCACATCCCAATACCCGTGCGTCGCGCCCTGTTCCCGCTGCTGCTGGTCGCGTCCTTCCTCCTCGCGGCCTGCGGCGAGGGATTGGCGTATGTGGTGGGCGAAAATCCGCCGCCCGATTTCCTGACCACGCCGACCACCGCATGCGAGGCACCGTCATGCCAGGTGATCGAC
>DAOUHO010000072.1:0-59686 GCA_034428595.1 Chloroflexota bacterium
GCAGATCGAAGCCCTGTTCGCGCACGTGCCCGACGGCGAGCCCACCGCCGGCGGTCTGGCGTTTCGCCAGTGGGAGCCGGGCGCCTTCTTCGAGAATGAGACCGTGCCGAGTCACTTCCAGATGGGCGCCGTCGTCACTGAGTTTGCGAACGGCGCCTACCGGGAGACCAACGAACGACTCGGCTACACCGAAGTCGCCTACGGCGAGGCCACCGGCGACACGGTTCTCGAGCTCGAGGTCGGTCCGCACTTCGAGACCGAGATCTTCAGCATCTACGGCAACCAGGACTCGGCGATCCTCGCCCTGACCACGGGCGATATCGACTTCCTCTTCAATCCGCTGGGTCTGGAGAAGGGCTTTCTGGACCGCGTTCGCCAAGCGCCCGACCTGGCGGTCGTGACCAACCTCGACAACGGCGTGTTCTACTTGGGATTCAACACCCGCAAGGGCCCCATGAGCTTCCGGGAGTTCCGCCAAGCCGCAGCGACCGTGATCGACAAGGAATTTGTGGCGCAATCGATTCTGCAGGACGCCGCGATTCCCATGTACGCCATGGTTCCCGAGGGCAACGCCTTCTGGCACAACGACGCGACGTCCAAGATCGGCCAGGGACTGAGCCTGGGCGAGCGGATCGCGCAGGCGGTCGAGTTGCTCAAGAGCGCCGGGTTCACCTATGAGCAGGAGCCCGAGGTCAGCGAGGACGGCGACTTCGTCTCCTCACCCGGCAGGGGCCTGCGCATGCCCGACGGATCGGAGATCCCACAGCTCGAGCTGATAGCGCCCAGCGCCGGCTACGACCCCCTGCGATCCACCTTCGCCATCTGGATCGAGCGCTGGCTCAACGACCTGGGCATTCCGGTTCGAGCGCAGCTGGTCGGGTTCAACGTCCTCGTCGACCGGCTCTTCAGCGAGACGGTGGCCGAAGATCTCGACATGTGGATTCTGGGCTGGGGCTTCAGCATCTTCCCCAACTACCTGGAGAACATCTTTCACAGCCGCCACGCCCCCGAGAACGAGGAAGGCGGCTACAACTGGGGCGGCTACGGCAACCCCGAGTACGATGCGCTGGCCTTTGCCCTGCTGTCCGAGACCACCATCGAGGGCGCGCGGCAACTGGTCCACCAGATGCAGGAGCTGCTCGCCGAGGATCTGCCTTACATCACCCTGTTCACCACGCCGAAGATCGACGTGTTCCGGCCCTCGCGGGTCGAGTACCCCTACACCTCGGTGCTTGGCGGTATGGCGCAGCAGCAAGGGCTGCAACACGTGGTGCTAATCAAATAGCGTTCGACCGCGCTGAGATTGCGGGGCTGGATGGGCAAACTCCCGGCGTCAGTGGCCGAACCGCGATGGCGCGGGTGACGTAAATGGCGGGCTACCTCCTGCGTCGCACCGTCCAAATCCTGCTCACGCTCTTCGTGTTTCTGACCATCGTGTTCTTTCTGGTGAGCGCCCAGCCCGGCGACATCACCCGCCTCTACTCGATGGACCCCAGTCTCCCGCCGGAGACCCGCGCGAACCTCCAGGAACTCTTTGGCGTCAACGAGCCGCTGTGGAAGCAGTACCTGGTTCATCTCAAGAACACGGTCACTGGGAATTTCGGCGTCTCCTTCAGCCTTTATCCGAGGACCGTTGGCGACGTGATCCTGGAACGCCTGCCGCGCACGCTGGTGCTGTTCGCGACGGCAACCGTAATCTCCTTTTACCTCGGGTTCGCGCTCGGCAAGATCATCGCCTGGCGCCGCGGCGGATGGGTCGAATACACCTCAACCATCGGCGGCGTCTCGCTGTATACGGTGTTCACCCCATGGTTCGGGCTGATGATGATCTGGCTGTTCGCCTTCAAGGCCGGCTGGCTGCCCATCGGAAAGTTCCTGGACCCCGTGCTATGGCGCAATGCGCCGACCGACTCGAACACGATTTTCAACCTCATGCTGGCGACCGCCGCCATCCTCACGGTGATCGTGCTCGCCGTGGTTGTGACGACCAGCAAAAGGCGCCTCGCCAAGGCGCCGCTCATTCAGGCGGGGACCGTCACCGCGGCTGCCGCGGCGGTGATCGGCGTGTGGTTGGCGTCGGGCGTCGGATATCTCGCCTTGGACCTCGTCAAGCACATGATCCTGCCCATCGCCACGCTCACGCTGATCAGCTTTGCCGGAACCATGCTCCTGACCCGCAACAGCATGCTGGAGGTGATCCGCGAGGACCATGTGATGGTGGCCCGGGCCAAGGGACTGCCGGAGAAGGTCGTGCGTGACAAGCACGTCGCCCGCAACGCCCTCCTGCCGGTGGTGACCAGCTTTGTCTTCAGCCTGGCGTTCGCCATCGACGGCGGCGTCATCATCGAGTCCATCTTCTCCTGGCCTGGGATGGGTCAGACGCTCGTGTCGGCCACGGTCAGCGAGGACCTGCCGCTCGCCGTTGGCGCATTCGTCTTCGTTGGCATCTTCGTACTCGTGGCGCACCTGGCGGCCGATGTGCTCTACGCCTACCTCGACCCGCGAGTCCGCTATCGATGACCGTCGAAGCCGCGCCCGTCGCCGACGCGCCGTCGCTGTGGAAGATGCGCCTGGCGCTGGCGGGCCGAAGCCTCAAGCAGAACTGGTCGCTGTTCCTGGGCACGCGCATCGGCATCCTGGGCCTGGCGATCATCCTCTTCTACGTGCTGCTGGCCGCGGCGCATCCGATCCTGATGCACACGATCTGGGACGAGCGCACCTACGACCCGATCATCGGCTACGCCTTCGACGAGCCCGCCCAGCCCGCGCCGCCGAGCCTGAGCCATCCGCTCGGCACCGATCCGCTGGGCCGCGACATCCTCAGCCAGCTCATGTTCAGCACGCGATCCGAGTTCCTGCTGGGATTGCTCGCGGCGCTCATGACGGTGTGCATCGGCACGATGGTCGGCGCCATCGCCGCCTACTACGGCGGCTGGGTCGACACGCTGCTCATGCGACTGGCCGACATCATGATCATGATGCCGGCGATCAGCATCCTCATCGTGCTGAGCGCCCTCTTCGAGGTCGGGCACCTGGAGTTGGCCGTGCTGATCGGCCTGCTGTCGGGATTCGGCGGCACGGGCGTCGTGCTCAAATCCCAGGCCCTTTCCGTCGTCGTCAAGCCCTACATCGAGGCCGCCAGGGCCGCGGGCGGCGGAACGCTGCACATCCTGCTCGTCCACGTCGTCCCCAACCTGCTGCCGCTCTCATTCCTCTACATGATGTTCACCGTCACCAGCGCCATCTTCTCGGAGGCCGTGCTGAGCTTCCTGGGCCTGCTGGACGTACGCATGAGCTGGGGCTTGATGATCCACACCACCGAATCCGCCGGATACCTGCTGCAAGTCGGCGAGTACTGGTGGCTCATATTCCCGGCCAGCCTGTCCATCACCCTCTTGTGCTCGTCGTTCTATCTGCTGGGCCGTTCGCTGGACGAAGTCGTCAATCCGCGGCTGCGGCGGCTATGAGCGGATTCGGGAGCATGAATCGGCGACGCTTCCTCAAGGCGCTCTCGGCCGCAGGTGCGGCCGCGGTGCTGGCCGCGTGCGGAGATTCGCGGGACCCGGATGCCACGCCGGCCGCCGAGCCGGTCGCCGATGAGGCGGCGGCGCCACAGTCCCCGGCGTGGTTCAAGGACACCTCGCCGTTCATCGCCCACGACGACGGCAAGAGCCTGGAAGCCCGCCTGGAGAATATGGATGGGCTGATCACGCCCGCCCGGTTTTTCTTCGTGCGCAACAACTCCGTCAGCCTCGAGGTGGACGTGGATACGTGGCGGCTCTCCATCGAAGGCGACTCGATCACCAACCCCCAGACGTTGACCTACGACGACATCCGCGCGCTGCCCAGCCGCACGCTCGTCTGCTATCTGGAATGCGCCGGCAATCACCGCGCCATGTTCGGCTTGGTGCAGGGACGGCAGGCCAAGGGCACCCAGTGGAAGACTGGGGGCGTGAGCAACGGCGAGTGGGTGGGCGTGCCCCTGCGCGACGTGCTCACATCCGCCGGAATTTCCGATGACGCCGTCAGCGTGCTGCTGATCGGACTGGACACCGAATCCCCCGAGCAGGGCTTTCGCCGAGTCATTCCGGTGGCCAAGGCGCTGCATCCGGACACGCTGCTCGCCTATTCGCTCAACGGCGAGGACCTGCCGCGCGACCACGGCTTCCCACTCCGTGCGCTGGTGCCCGGCTGGGTCGGCAGCACCCACGTCAAATGGCTGGGCCGGATCGTCGTCACGAAGGAGCGTCTCTGGACCCGCAACAACACCACGTCCTACGTCCTCATCGGCGACGACTATGCGCCGGAAGGCCAGGCCCTGGGCCAAGTCGCCACAACCCAGGTGATCAAGAGCGCGCTGGCCCTCCCCTGGCCGGCGACACTCCCCGCCCAACGGCACGAGATCCACGGCTACGCCCACTCGCCGGACGGTCCGATTCAGCGCGTCGAATGGAGCCTCGATTCCGGCGAAAACTGGCGTGATGCCGCAGTGCGCGAGCCGCAGGTGCAGTACTCCTGGGCGCGGTTCGAATTCGAGTGGGACGCGACCCCTGGCGACTACACCGTCATGACCCGCGCCACCGACGCCGCTGGCAACACCCAGCCGGACGAGATCCCCTTCAACGAGAAGGGCTACCTCTTCCATCAACCCGTCCCGCATCCGGTCCAGGTCACCTAGCGAACAGCCGTGGAAACCAACGCCCAACCAACGGCCGCCGCGGCAACAAACGGTGTCGCCACGCCCGACCCGGTCCTCGCCGTCGAGGACCTCGCCATGTACTACGCGACGCGGGCCGGCGACGTGCGCGCCGTCGACGGGGTTTCGTTCACCGTCCAGCGCGGGGAATCCGTTGGCCTGGTCGGTGAATCGGGCTGCGGCAAGTCCTCCATCGCCATGGCCCTGCTCAAGCTGCTGCCCGAGAACGCCCGCCTCATCAAGGGCAGGATTCTGCTCAACGGCGCCGACCTCGCTCCCCTCTCCGACGACGAGATGCGGGAGCACCGCTGGAAACACATCGCCATGGTGTTCCAGGCGGCCATGAACGCGCTCAATCCCGTCTACCGGGTCGGCGACCAGATCATCGAGGCCCTCGACGCGCACATCCGGTCGACCCCCGAAGTCTCCATGGAGCGCGTGCGGGAACTCTTCGACCTCGTGAGTCTCGACCCCAGCTTCATTCCGCGCTATCCGCACGAGTACAGCGGCGGCATGAAGCAACGCGCCGGCATCGCCATGGCCCTGGCCTGCGAACCGGACCTGCTGATCGCGGACGAGCCGACCACGGCGCTCGACGTCATCGTGCAGGACCGCATCCTCAAGGAGCTGCGGAAGGTCCAAGAGGCGCTGAACATGAGCCTGATCTATATCTCGCATGACATGGCAGTCATCGCCGAAGTCAGCCACGCCGTGGGGGTTATGTATGCGGGCCGGATCGTGGAGTGGGGCGAGACGGTGGACGTTTTCCACCGCCCCATTCACCCCTACACGCAGACGCTCATGTCGGCCTTTCCCAGCGTCACCGGTCCCAAGCACAAGCTGGGAATGCTGACCGGCGAGCCTCCCAATCTGCTCACGCCGCCGCCCGGTTGCCGCTTTCATCCGCGATGTCCCTACGCCACCGATGTCTGCCGCTCGGAAGAGCCGCCCATCGTGCGCTCCGGCGCCCACTGGGCCGCCTGCTGGCATCCCCTGGACGGAGAGGCCGTCTGATGGCCACCGCCGCGTCCGTCAGGACCAGTCCCCTGATCAAAATCGAGGGCCTCCAGAAGCGATTTCCGGTATCCGCCGGCCTGTTCGAGCGCAGCCACAGCTTTGTCCACGCGGTGGACGGCGTCTCGTTCGAGCTGGCGCGCGGCGAGAGCTTCGGTCTGGTGGGCGAGTCGGGCTGTGGCAAGACGACCACGGGCCGGCTGTTGGTGCGGCTCGCCGAGCCGAGCGACGGGCGGGTGCTCTTCGACGACGGCTCTGGAGCGGCAACCGACATCACCCACCTCACCGGGGCCGACCTCAAGGCCTTTCGGCGCCGG
This sequence comes from Chloroflexota bacterium, assembly GCA_034428595.1. Lineage (GTDB taxonomy): Bacteria > Chloroflexota > UBA11872 > UBA11872 > UBA11872 > JAJECS01. Next base: position 6,028 of record DAOUHO010000072.1, read on the forward strand.
GCGCAGATGATCTTTCAGGACCCCTACGAGTCGCTCAATCCACGCCGCACGATCTTCGACACCGTCGCCGAGCCGCTGAAAGTCCAGAACGCCTGCGGCCCGCACGAGTGCGTCGAGCGCGTCTCCCGCATGCTGGAGCTGGTCGGGCTCACGCCGCCCGCGGCCTACCTGTTCCGCTATCCCCACGAGCTGTCCGGCGGGCAGCGGCAGCGCGCGGCCATTGCCCGGGCGCTGGTCATCGAGCCGATCTTCGTCGTCGCCGACGAGCCCACCTCGATGCTCGACGTCTCGATCCGCACCGGCGTCATGCAGCTCATGCAGGGCCTGGCCGACCGTCTGGGCATCAGCTATCTCTACATCACCCACGACCTGGCCGTGGCCCGCTATATGTGCTCCCGCATCGCCGTCATGTATCTCGGCAAGATCGTGGAAGTGGGTGAGACCGAGGCCGTGCTCCAGCACCCCCAGCACCCCTATACCCAGGCCCTGCTGTCCGCCGTGCCGATTCCCGACCCCACCGTCACGCGCGCCCCGGTCCGAATCGCGGGCGGCGTCTCGACGCCGGTTGACCCGCTCCCCCGCTGCCGCTTCTACGACCGCTGCCCCATCGCCGACGACGTCTGCCGCGACAACGACCACCCACCGCTCGAAGCCAAAGGCTCAGGGCAGCTGGCGGCTTGCTACAAGGCGTAGGCGGGCCGCTCCCACGGAGTTTCTCATCGGACGCCCCGCAGAAGTCGCGTCGCCAAGTTGCCGGGCTGCGTGCCGTCTGACACCATCCACCCCATGGGAACGTTCAGCATCCCAATCGGGGTCGGTGACCAGGAACGCGAGCGTTGGACAACGCTCGACGCGCTGGTGGACACGGGCGCATCGATAACCTCGGTTCCGGCGTCCGTGCTGCGTGAACTCGGCGTTGAGCCGCTGACCTGCCAGAGTTTTCAGTTCGGCCAGGGCGAAGTCCGGCTCATGGACGTTGGCCAGACATGGGTGCGAATCGAGGGGCGTGAGGTCGTCACCCTCGTGCTGTTCAACGAAGAGGGAACCCTGCCCTTGCTCGGCGCCCTCGCGCTCGAGGGAGTGTTCATGGGCGTCGACCCGGTCGCCAAGCGGCTGGTGCCCGTGGAAGGGCTGATGGTCTAGCGGCCAGGCATTTGGCGCTGGACTGGAAGTGACCCATGGCTGAGACCTTCACTCGCTGGGATGTGGCAGACCACCTGCAAAGCAAAGAGGACGCCCGGCTCTACCTCGAAGCCTGCGCGGAGGAAGACCCGGGCGACGGCAGCCTGATTCGCGCCGCACTCAATGACATCGCACGCGCCCAAAACATGAGTCGCCTGGCGCGTGAGATCGGAATGACGCGCGAGGGGCTCTACAAGGCGCTTTCGGAGACTGGCAATCCATCATTCGCCACAGTCATGCGCATCACTCGCGCATTGGGGATGCAGCTGCGGATTACGGTCTAGCAGCACAGCGCTTCAGAAGTCTGAGCTTCCAATCTGTCGAGGCGCACGATGTGGTCATGTTCCTGGTTTAGAATATGACCATGATTCGGGTCAACATCGCCGACGCGAAGGCGCATCTTTCGCGATATCTGGGTCGGGTCGAGAAGGGCGAAACCATCCTGCTCTGCCGGCGCAACGTACCGGTCGCCGAGATTCGGCCGCTCCCCAAGCCGCCGGGAAAGCCACGCCCGGTCGGGATCGACCGCGGCATGGCAATTCCACCGAGCTTCTTCGAGCCCCTCCCACAGGATCTGCTCGATGCCTTTCACGGCGACGTCGATCCCGAGTGAAGCTGCTGCTCGATACCTGCACCTTCCTTTGGCTGGCCACCGACGCCTCGGAATTGAGCCGGGTGGCTCGAGCAAGCTGCCGCGACCCGGCAAACGAGGTCTACCTGAGCTCTCTCTCAGCTTGGGAAATTGCCATCAAGCATCGGCTCGGCCGCCTACCGCTGCCGGAGCCGCCAACGCGTTACGTCGCGAGCCGGCGCCGGTGGCTCCAACTCGAGCCACTGCCGTTCGACGAATCCTCTGCGGTGCACGACGCGCTGCTTTCGCCGCTTCACCTGGACCCATTTGATCGCGGTCTCGTTTCCCAAGCCATCCTCAACCACATGACCATCGTGACGCCCGATCTGGCTATTGCCCAGTACCCGGCGCCCGTCCTCTGGTAGCCGGTGGCTAGCTCCAATTCACCAAAGACCGAGTCCCGCTAGACCCAGGCGCACGACTGGCCAGTCGTGCGCGGACAATGTGGTGGTGCGAGTCGTTGCCAGCACGGGCGGCGGAGACAGACGCCTCCCGCCGACGGCATATCGGGACGGCGTTCGGCACCGGCGAGTCAGCGATAGACCTAGTCTCGTCCCGCGACGCGCGGCACCAGAACGCGCCGCGCCTGGTCCTGGAGCTCGCAGATCACGCGGCGCTGCCCAATCCGATAGCGCCACAAGCCGCCCATGGGTCCGGTCAGGGCCTTGCCGCGCCGCCGCGGGTCGTCGAGGACGGTGACAAGCTCGTCCATGTACTCGATCACGCGCCGCGCCATGCGCCGGTCGAGCTTGCGGAGTTGCCTTAGCGCCGTGTCGGTGTAGTCAACGGTCCAGGGCAAGGTCGGCCTTCACGTCCGCGGCCGGATGCACGCGCTCCAGTCCTTTGCGCACGCGTTCGAGCACGTCGGCGGCCAGGTAGTAGTCCTCGAGGTCGTCGATGCCGTTTTCGATGAACTCGCGCAGGTAGAAGGCCTTCGATCGCCCGGTTTGAGCGGCGAGAAAGCGCAGCCGCTCCTCGGTTTCGGGAGACAGGCGGATCGACGTGGCCAACGGCTTCTCTCTGAATACGGTGAATATGAGTATTCGTCATATCGCGGGGGCGAGTATGCGCGGGATGTGATGCCGTCGATGCCGCCAGCCGAATCGAATGCCGATTCCATGCCGCGGAGATCACCGGCCGTCGACGAAGGATCAGTGGGGCGAAGGTGGACTCAGGGCGCCGCCGCGCCGCGAGGACCCGCGCTAGGCCGCGGCGATGCTGCCGGCGGAGGAGGTGGGATTCGAACCCACGACCGAGGGGGATACCCCCGGTAACCGCTTAGCAGGCGGCCGCACTAGACCAACTATGCGACTCCTCCAAGTTCGGACCGGGCCGGATCGGGCGTCGGGCGGAGGGGGTGGGATTCGAACCCACGAGGCGGGCAAGCCGCCTAGTGGTTTTCAAGACCACCTCCTTAAGCCACTCGGACACCCCTCCAGCTTTACCGAAGTATAGCCCGGCCCAGCCGGCACAAGGCCGAAGCTGGCGAGTCATTTTGGTCGGCGCGGGCCGGCGCCTCGCCGCGAGAGCCGATGCCGCCTCGCTATCCTGGCGCCGCGCTGACGGTGGCCCGGCAGGTGGCGAGGGGGAGCGGCGTGTGCAGCCGGGTTTCCCTATCTCGCGGTTGCGACGGTCCGCCGGACGCGGCGCTGCGGCGTGGGGCGGCGCTGTTCAATCAACGCGAGTTCTATGCCCAGCACGAGGTGCTCGAAGACGCCTGGCGGGCCGAACCCAGACCCGTGCGCGATCTGTACCGCGGAATCTTGCAGGTCGGCGTCGGGTGCTATCACCTCTCGCGCGGGAACCATCGCGGCGCCTGCAACCTGCTGCGCTATGGCTTGGCGCGCCTAGAGCCGTTCGAGCCGATCTGCTTGGGGGTGGACGTGACGGCGCTGCGGAGAGACGCGGCGCGTGCGCTGGCGGTGCTCGAAGAGCTGGGACCGGAGCGGCTGGAAGACTTCAACGAGCGTCTGCTCCCGCGCGTGGCGTTTGTCGAGTCGACGTCTGCCTGAGGGCTGACGGATCCACTGCCGTCACTCACGGCGGCGCGTACGATGGCGCCCAGAGAGCGTCGCCGCGATGTTCCGCAGAGGCTCCAGGCGGTGAGCGGCGCTGAGTCGGGAGCCACAAACAAGACGCAGGGGGAACCAATGGCGGGGGCACTGGCCATCACCGGCGCCGGACGCGGCATCGGACGAGCGATCGCGTTGCGCATGGCCCGGGACGGCTGGGCCGTCGCGGTGTCCGATATCAACGGCGACAGCGCCGCCGCCGTGGCGAAGGAGATCGAGCAGACCGGCGTGCGCGCGCGCGGCGACGCGCTGGACGTCACCGACCCGGACGCCGTGTCGGCCTGGGTAAATGAGGTAGACGCCGACCTGGGCGGGCTGACGGGCGCGGTGGCAAACGCCGGCATCATCACGATTCGGCCGCTGCTGGAGGTCCCGCCCGAGGAGTGGCGCCGTGTCATGGCGGTCAATCTGGACGGCGCATTCTTCTTCTGTCAGGCCGCCGGTCGGGTGATGGCGCCGCGAGGCCGGGGCAGCATCGTGGTCCTCTCGTCCGCGTCGTCCCGCCGGCCATCGCTCTGGCTCGGGCCCTACAGCACCAGCAAGACCGCGCTGCACGGGCTGACCCGCAATTTCGCCCTCGAGCTGAGCGAGCACCAGGTGCGCGTCAACGCCATCAGCCCCGGGCTGGTCGACACCGACATGTGGGAGAAGATCGACCGCGAACGGGCGGAGCGACAGGGAGTGGAAGTGGGCTCGGTATTTGCCGAAATGCTCAAGATGGTTCCCTTGGGCCGCGCGGAGGTGCCCGAGGACGTGGCCACCATCGCCGCGTTCCTGCTGTCGGAGGAAGCCGACTTCATCACCGGGCAGAACATCAGCTACGACGGCGGCTTCCAAATGCCCTGAGCGGGCCGTGGCGCTGGTCGGTTCCCGCTGCGACATCGCCCCCCGCGCAGTGCTGCGACCAACGCATCGCCGTCGCACCACCGCCGCGCGGTGCTCGGCACGGCGTCAAACTCACCAGAAGATTGCCGGGAAACAGAAGGTCCCGTTGCTATACTCGGGTCCCAGACGACTTTTCTTCGATACCGAAGTAATAGAGGTGCGCGCTTGACCACCACCGACGACGCGCCGGCCGCTGCCGCCGTCGCCGAGACCATGCCGCCAGACGATATACCGGCGCTTGAGTCCATGGAAGCCCTGCTGGAAGAGGCAAGCGCGCAGCTGCCGAGCATTGGCCGCGGCGACGTTCTCGAGGGCGTCGTCGTCGGCATGGAGCCCGACGAGATTCTGGTGGATATTGGCCTCAAGGCCGAAGGCTTCGTGCCCGAGCGCGAGCAGTGGGACACCCGGCTTGAGGAGCCCCGCCCGACCTATCAGCTTGGCGAAACGGTGCTCGTCTACGTGGTGCAGCCGGAGGGCGACGGGCGCGCCATGCTCTCGTTCCGGCGCGCCGAGCAGGAGAAAGTCTGGCGCGCCACCGAGGAGCTCTTCGAAAATGGCGAGATCATCGACGCCACCATCCTCGAATACAACAAGGGCGGCGTGTTGGTGGACGTTGGGCCGCGCGGTTTCGTTCCGCTGTCGCAACTCACCAGCCTGCGCCGCGGCGCCAGCGACGAGACCGAAGACGAGTTGGCCGCGCGGCTGGCGGAGCTTGTCGGCCGCAAGATCAACGTCAAGATCATCGAGCTCGACCGTCGCCGCAATCGCCTGATCCTCTCCGAGCGCGTCGCCGAGCGCGAGGTCCGCTCGCGCCGCCGTGAGGTGCTGCTGGACGAGCTGCAAGTCGGTCAGGTGCGGCAGGGCGTCGTCAGCAATATCTGCAGCTTCGGCGCCTTCGTCGACCTGGGCGGCGCCGATGGCCTGGCCCACATCTCCGAGCTCTCGTGGAGCCGGGTGGAAAGCCCCGAGGAGATTCTGAAGCCGGGCCAGGAGATCGAGGTCTACGTGCTGTCCCTCGACCGCGAGGACAAGAAGATTGCCCTCAGCCTGCGCCGCGCCACCAAGGATCCGTGGCAGTCGCTGGAGTCCAAGTACGGCGTGAATGAAATCGTCGAAGGCGAGGTGACCAAGCTGGCCCCGTTCGGAGCCTTCGTCCGGCTGACGGACGGCATCGAAGGGCTGGCCCACGCCTCCGATCTAGGGGACGCGGCGCTGGACTCGATGCGCGAGGGCGACTTCGGCAAGTTCCAGATCCTGAGCATCGACTCAGGCCGCCGACGCATTCGGTTGTCGCCGCTACCGACCGAGGTCGGCGATAGTGCGACAATGGGGAGCTTGGACACCGCCCACGGCTGACACCGGGGCCGCTGCAGGGGATGTCAGGTGAACGACCGCCTGAATAAGTTCACCGAGCGGGCGAAGAAGGTCTTGGTCTTCGCCCAAGACGAGGCGACGCGCTTCAACCACAACTACATCGGCACCGAGCACTTGCTGCTTGGGCTGGTGCGGGAGGGCGACGGCATCGCCGCTCAGGTGCTCACCAACCTGGGCGTCGAGCTGAACAAGGTGCGCAACGCCGTGGAGTTCATCATCGGCCGCGGCGAGCGCATGGTCGTCGGCGACATCAGCCTCACGCCGCGCGCCAAGCGGGTCATCGAGCTCTCCATCGAGGAAGCGCGGCGGCTCGGGCATAACTACATCGGCACCGAGCATCTGCTGCTCGGCCTGGTGCGCGAGGGCGAGGGCATCGCCGCCGGCGTGCTCGAGAGTCTGGGCGTGAACCTCGAGAAGGTGCGGGCCCAGGTCGTCCAGCTGGTGAGCCAGAGCTCGACCGAGCGTGGCCGCGGCGAAGCGAAAAAGAGCGGCTCCAAGACTCCCGTGGCCGATCAGATGGGCATCGACCTCACCGCGGCGGCCCGCGGCGGCAAGCTGGACCCGGTGATCGGGCGCCACGACGAGGTCGAGCGCGTGATCCAGATTCTCAGCCGCCGCACCAAGAACAATCCGGCGCTGATCGGCGACCCGGGCGTGGGCAAGACGGCCATCGTGGAGGGCCTGGCGCAGCGCATCGTGGCCGGCGACGTGCCCGAGTCGCTCCGCGGCCGGCGGCTGCTCACGCTCGACATGGGCGCACTCGTGGCCGGCACCAAGTATCGCGGCGAGTTCGAAGAGCGGCTCAAGAAGGTCATCGACGAGCTCAAGTCGGCCAGCGACTGCGCCCTGTTCATCGATGAGTTGCACACCGTGGTCGGCGCGGGCGCGGCCGAAGGCGCGGTCGACGCCGCCAATATCCTCAAGCCGTCCCTGGCCCGTGGCGAACTGCAGGTCATCGGCGCCACCACCCTCGACGAATACCGCAAATACGTGGAGCGCGACTCGGCGCTCGAACGCCGCTTCCAGCCCGTCACCGTGCGCGAGCCGTCGATCGACGAGACCATCGCGATCTTGACCGGCGTGCGCCCTCGCTACGAAGAGCACCACCGCGTCCAGATCACGGACGACGCGGTCAAGGCCGCCGCCGAGCTGGCCGGCCGCTACGTCACCGACCGATTCCTCCCCGACAAGGCCATCGACGTGATGGACGAGGCGGCGGCCAAGGTCAAGATTCGCCACGGCATGCCCCCGCGCGCCGTTCGCGAGTTGGAAGCGAAGCTCGAGCAGGTCACCAACGACAAGGCGCGCACCATCAACGAGCAGCGCTTCGAGGATGCCAACGAGCTGCGGCAACACGAGCAGCAGCTGCGCGTCGAGCTGAACGAAGCGCGCGCATCCTGGACCTCCGAGCAGGGCGAAGGACCGCCGCACGTCGGCGAGGACGAGGTGAGCCAGGTCGTCGCCATGTGGACCGGCATTCCGGTCACCCGCATTCGCCAGGAGGAGTCCGAGCGACTGCTGCACATGGAAGACGTGCTCGCGCGCCGCATCGTCAGCCAGCAGGAGCCGATCCACGCCGTCGCCAGCGCCGTGCGCCGCGCGCGCGCCGGGCTCAAGGACCCGCAGCGGCCCATCGGCGCCTTCATGTTCCTCGGCCCAACCGGCGTCGGCAAAACCCTGCTGGCCCGCGCGCTGGCCGAGTTCATGTTCGGCAGCGAGGACGCCCTGATCCGCATCGACATGTCGGAATACATGGAGCGCCACGCGGTCTCGCGCCTGGTGGGCGCGCCGCCCGGCTACGTGGGCTATGAGGAAGGCGGCCAGCTCACCGAGGCCGTCCGCCGCCGGTCCTACGCGGTGATCCTGCTCGACGAGGTTGAAAAGGCGCACCCCGAGGTGTTCAACATCCTGCTGCAGCTCATGGACGACGGGCGATTGACCGACGCCAAGGGCCGCACGGTCGACTTCCGCAACACCATCATCATCATGACCTCTAACGTCGGCGCGCAGCACATCAAGCGCGGCGCGGCGCTTGGCTTCCACTTCGACGAGGGCGAGGAAGCCGACGAGTCGCGCTACAAGAACATGCGCGCCAAGGTCCTGGCCGAGCTGCGGAAGCTCTTCCGGCCGGAATTCCTCAACCGCGTCGACGGCACCGTGGTCTTCCACGCGCTCACCCGCGCCGACGTCGAGGCCATCGTGGATCTCGAGCTTGGCCGGGTGCGCCTGCAACTGTCCGAGCATGAGCTCGAGTTGGATGTCACGCCCCACGCCGAGTCGCTACTGGCCGAGAAGGGCTACGACCCGGACTTCGGCGCCCGCCCGCTGCGACGCGTGATCCAGAATCTCATCGAGGATCCCCTGGCCGAGGAGCTGCTCCGCGGCGCCTTCGCCACCGGCTCCAAGGTGATCGTGGACCGTGCCGGCGACGAGCTCGACATCACGACCCGCGCCCCTGTCAGCGCCTAGTCGGGTCCACGCGCCAGGGCGGCGCGCCGGCGCTTGCCAGTCCGTTCCGCCTGAGCCCCGGTGAGACCCGTGCCCGAGCCCGTCAGCGACGGCCGGAGTCCGGGCCTGATTCCCTCTCCCTGAGGGAGCGGGTTAGGGTGAGGGGCATTCGAGGTCGGCAAGCGGAGCGTCGATCAATTCTGCAAAGATTTCCTGCTGCGGGAATGACTGGTTGTCGAAGGCCCCCTAATGGCTAAGGCACGCGCCAGCTACGTCTGCGAGGACTGCGGCGCGCGCCACCAGCAGTGGAGCGGTCAGTGCGGCGCCTGCGGCGGCTGGAACAGCATCATCGAGCACCGCCCGACGCGCGCGGCGTCGTCTTCCGCTTCGGTTGCCGCCGTGCCCCTCGGCGCCGTCGAGGACGATGCCGCGGCGCGGCGCTCAACCGGCATGAGCGAGTTCGACCGCGTGCTGGGCGGCGGCCTGGTTGACGGCGCGCTGATTCTCATCGGCGGCGACCCCGGCATCGGCAAGTCCACCCTCGTGCTGCGCGCCGCCGCCGCGTTGGGGACCGAGCGGCGCCCCGTGCTGTACGTCGCGGCGGAGGAGTCGCCCCAGCAGGTGCGCATGCGCGCGAGGCGCATGGGTCTGGAGTCCAGCGCGATTCACGTCTATCCCGACACCGAGGTCGGCGGCGCGCTGGCCGAGGGCGAGCGACTGCGCGCCGGACTCGTCGTGGTCGACTCGATTCAGACCGTGCGCGTCGAGGGCCTGGCCGCGGCCCCCGGCAGCGTCAGCCAGGTGCGCGAGGCCACGCTGCAAATCATGCAGTTCGCCAAGGCGTCCCAAACGCCCGTGATGCTGGTGGGACACGTCACCAAGGAAGGCACCGTGGCCGGACCGCGCACCCTCGAGCACATCGTGGACACGGTGCTCTACCTCGAAGGCGACGACTTCCACGCCCAGCGCCTGCTGCGGTCGGTGAAGAACCGCTTTGGCCCCACGTTCGAGGTGGCGGTGTTCGAGATGCGCGGCGATGGCCTGCACGAGGTGCCCAATCCCTCCGCGCTCTTCCTGGCCGAGCGCGACGCCCGGGCGCCGGGTTCGGCGGTTGCCGTGCCGCTGGAAGGCACGCGACCCCTGGTCGTCGAGATTCAGGCGCTGACGGCGCCGACGGCCTACGCCCTGCCCAAGCGACTCGCCACCGGATTCGACCTCAACCGGCTGCACATGTTGCTGGCGGTGCTGGGCCGCCGCGCCGGCGTCCAGCTTGGCCAGCACGACGTCTACGTCAACGTCGTCGGCGGCTTGCGGCTGCGCGAGCCCGCGGTTGACCTGGCGGTGGCGGTGGCCATCGCCTCCAGCGCGCGCGACCAGGCGCCCTCGCCGCAGGTCGCGGCGATCGGGGAGCTGGGTCTCTCCGGCGAGCTGCGCTCCGTGCCCTCGGCCGCGGTGCGCGTGCGCGAGGCCGAGCGCCTGGGCTTCACTCGCTGCCTGGTGCCGACCGCCAGCGCCCGCAACGGCGCAACCGAGGGCCTCGGGGCCGCGAATCTGGCGGAGGCCCTCACTCTCGCGCTGCCATGACCGCGGGCCCCGTGGACGCGGTGGTGCTGGCCGCGGGCGGCGCAACCCGCATGGGTGGGCAGGACAAGCTACTGGCGCCCCTGGGCGACACGCCGTTGATCGTCTGGAGCCTGCGCGCCTTCGAGCAAGCCCCCGAAATCCGCCACGTGGTGGTGACCACCAGCCCGGCCAACCGCGACCAGCTCGCCGACGCCATTCGCGCGGCGCGCCTGACCAAGGTTGTCCGCGTGATTCTGGGCGGCGCGTCCCGCGCCGGGTCGGTACTGTGCGGACTTGAAGCGCTCGCCGACGGCGGTGCGGCACTGATGGCCATCCACGACGGCGCCCGCCCGTTCGTGACCCCGGACATCATCGCGCGCGGCGTCCAGGCGGCCCGCGCGCATGGGGCGGCCGTGGCCGCGGTGCCATCCGTCGACACCGTCAAGCTTGTCACGCCCGCGGGCCGGGTCAGCCGCACGCTGCCGCGCGAGCAGGTGTGGCTGGCCCAGACTCCCCAGATCGGGCCGCTGGACGCCTTGCTCCAGGCCCACCGGCGCAACCGGGACCGCTTGGCCGACTTCACCGACGACGTAGCGCTGCTGGAGCACGAGGGCGTACCCGTGCACGTCTTCGAATCCGACGCGGGCAACGTCAAGATCACCCGGCCCGACGACCTGCGCGCCGCGCGGGCCCGCGTGGCGGCCATGCCCGGCTATCCTGACGCCATGACCGAACCCGGTGGACAGCAGTGACGGCTGGCGCGGATCAAGCCCTCACCCCCTCCCCTGCCGCCTATCCGGCCCCCTCTCCCCGCCGAGGGAGAGGGTTGGGGTGAGGGGGAACACCAGCAGCAACCGCCCTCTCACCGAGATCTTTCACGAGCGCACAACCGCGCGACTAGGTCGCGGCCGTACGTTGGTGCTGGCCGACGAATCCGATGATCACGGCTGACAGGTCTTTGTCCCAGGCGAAGGCGATGCGAATGGTATGCCGAGGGCTTTTGTTGCCGCCCTTGCCAATATGCTCGTGCAGTTGATACGTCTTGCCGTTGACCTTAGCCGTGTAGTCCTCCGGGTACTTGTTCATCGCCGTCTCGCTCTGACGTGCGACGTATTCCCAACCGCAGGCTTCAAGCAGCGAGTGCTTGAAGTCCGGCACGCTGGAATTGCCGAGGCCGGAATCACGATACGTCGTCGCCAGCCATGTAAGCGCCCGCCAGCACCTGGTTAGATTCTCAAACGGCATGTCGATGTCAGACGCTGAGTTGACCGCGAATCGTAGCTGTTTGGGGAAGGTTTCCATTGCCAGGCTGACGGCGCGCGCCACGTCCGAGACCTCCACCGGCGGCGATTCAGCGTGAGGCTTCGCGTCCTGCGCAGCGATCTGAGGCGCGGCGGGCGGGCGCGATTTGGCACGCTTTGGCTTCGGATTAGTGGGCTGCTTACGCTCCGGCCGGGTCTAGGGGGCGGCCTCCGTGGACGGTGTCCCTGGCGCCGTGTCCGCCGGCGGCGAGACCCCGTCGTCCGATCCGTCAGGGAAATCCGGCGCCTCGCCGCCGGACATGCGCGCCTCGATGTCGTCAATCAGCCGCAGCAATCGCGGCTGCAACTCCTCGCGCTTGGCGCGCCTCGCCACCTCTTCGCTTCGGCTCGCGGAGAACTGGCGCAGCGGTTGATACTCCTCCAACGACTCCAGCAAACGACCAACGAGATCGAAGACCGGGTCTACCTGCGAATGCAGGACCCTCGGCGCCGACCAGGACTCGATATTCCGTTCCAGGTATTCCAGTTCCTCCGAGAAACGCGTTTTGATCTCGTCTATGTCGATGTCGAGCATTTCCAATCGCAGGCGTTCGGCTTCATTCGTTTGAATAACGTTCGAGAGTGACCGCTCGAACGCTTTGACCCGATCCCATTCCGGATCATCATGGGGAAGCGACCGCAAATGCTCGATCCATTCCCCGAACACCGTGCCCCCAAGTGACGCAAGATCGTCCGCTTGCGCGCGCTCGTCGTACTCGGGATATTCGTCGCCTATAGGCGGTAGTAGACCCGACAGATAGCACAGCATAAGATAGATATCATCTTTATAAAGAACATTTACAATATCTCCGATCTCGATGTCCAATATCACCGGATCCCAACTGTCCGACACTTGGCCGTCGTCGTCCGTGTAACGGCAAATCTCCGGGTCAAGCTGATCAAGGTGATGGGCGGCAACCAGGCGCAAGGCTTCGTGAGCGTCGGCCCAAACGCTGAACACTGCTTCGGCAAGGTCGTTGGAATGCGGCATAAGGTCCGCCACGGGAGCGACAAGGCGCGGCGTTGGAGCGCTGGCCGCGGCCTTGCTGCGCCAACCCTCGATCTCCATCCCACTATTGTTGATCGCCGCCCTCATCTGTTTCAGCGAAGGATGTTTCGATTTCGATTGCCGTTGATGTTCCAGGGCGAGCGTTACTACGAGCTGAAGGTATTCTTCAGTCGGTATGCTGCGAGCAAGCAACTTGAAGAACGAGGTCGAGTTGTCGTCGGTGCTCATCGGTGCCCCCCCCGAGTTGCCAGACTAATGGCCGAGTTACGCTTTAGACGCTAGGGCGAGCTAAACATAAGATGTGATTATATTTGCGTACGCTCGCCGCCGTCAATGAACGGTAGTCGTCGGCGGCGCCGTCCGGGCGGTGGATTCCCGCGTTCACTGGAATGACGGTGGGGCGGACGGGGGCGGGCGTGGTGGCGCGGGAGTGACGGCGGGGACCCCGCATCCCCATTTCGAGTACGGGGCAAGCTCTAGCCCTTTCCTTCAGGGGGAAAGGGACCGGGGCGGGAATGACGGACGGGGGCGGGCTATCCTGACGCCATGTCCGAACAAGGAGCGCAGCAGTGACGGCTGCCGCGGATAAACCCGCCGCCCCACGCCGCCGACGCCGCGACATTCGCGAGCGCATGGAAAGCGCGCGGCTGGCGTCCTGGGAGCTGCTCGAGGACCCGGATCTCGCGATATTCACCATCGAGCGCCCCGACGGCGAGCCGTTCGCCGAGTTCGAGCCCGGCCAGTACACCCAGCTCGCCTTCTGGGACCAACCCGCCGACGACCCGCGCCCGCGCCAATTCTCCATCGCGTCGACGCCCTCCGACCGCACGTCGCTTGAGTTCTACGTCATCTTGGTGCGCGACGCAGACGAGGACGGCAGCAACCGCCAGGGCGTCTTCACCGGCGCGCTCTGGCGCCACGCGCCGGGCGACGAGGTGCTCTATATGCCGCGCCCCGCCGGACGCTTCGTGCCGTCGCGAACCTCGCAGCACGACCTGGTGTGCGCCGCCACCGGCACGGGCCTCGCCCCGTTCGTCTCGATGGCCCGCGTCTACTGGCAGGACTATCAACGCGACGGCCGCTCGCCGCGGCGTCTCACGGTCCTGCACGGCGTGTCCTATGCGAGCCAGCTCGGCTACCGCGCCGAGCTGGAGGAGTTGGCCTCCCACGCGGGGTTCGAGTTGCTCTACGTGCCCGTCGTCAGCCGGCCTACCCAGGACCCCGGATACGAGGAGCCCATGGGCCGCGGTAGGCTCAACGACGTCCTGCGCATGATCTGCGGCGAGCCCGCCATCGGCCGCGTGGAGCCCTACCTGCCCGCCGAGGTTCACGACCAGGTGCGCGAGCGTCTTTCGGTCGCCGGCAGCGCGGCCTACCTCTGCGGCAATCCCGGCATGATCAGCGACGTGAAGGAAGTGCTCGCCGGCAAAGGCTTTCCCACGACCGGCCGCGAGTCCCAGGTGATCACGGAGGATTATTGGTAGGCGGCGCGGAGGTGTCAGAGCCCCTGCCCGAGCTGCGCGTAGGCCACGGCTACGACATCCATCGGCTCGCCGAAGGCCGCCCACTGACGATCGGCGGCGCGCAGGTGCCGTCGGACCAGGGGGCCGTGGGTCACTCGGACGCCGACGTGCTGCTGCACGCCATCGTGGACGCGATCCTGGGGGCGCTCAATCAAGGCGACATTGGCCGCCACTATCCCGACAGCGACCCCGCCTGGCACGGCGCCGATAGCTCCCGGTTCGCGCGCGAGACGGCGGCCCGCGCCCGAGATGCCGGATGGGAACTCGTGAACGTGGACGCCACGGTCGTGCTGGAGCGACCCAAGCTCGCCGGGCACGTGCCGGCCATCGAGCAGACGGTGGCGGAGTGTCTCGACGTCGGCGCCGATCGGGTCAGTGTCAAGGCCGCAACCAATGAGGGACTCGACGCCGTGGGCGAGGGCCGCGCCATCGCCTGCCACGCCGTGGTCCTGCTGGCGCGGCGCCATCGGTAGAATTCGCCGCCGCATCGCCCACGGTCAGCCACGGTGACGCTTCACATCTCGGACACGCGCACGGGAGAAAAGCGCCCCTTCACGCCGCTCGGCGAGCCGGTGCGCCTCTACGTCTGCGGCATGACTCCCAAGGCCCCGCCCCACGTCGGCCACGGCTTCATGTTCGTCCACATGGATGTCGTCCGCCGCTACCTGGAGTACCGCGGTTACGAGGTGCGGCACCTGCAGAACTTCACCGACATCGACGACAAGATCATCGACCGCGCGCGGGCCGTCGGACAGGACCCGCTCGATTACGCCGACGAGCAGACGCGGGCCTATTTCGACGTGCTCGACCGCCTGCGGGTGCGCCACGCCCACGAGTACCCCACGGTCACCGGCTCGATGTCCGAAATCGTGGCGGCGGTGGAGCATCTCATCGACCGCGGCGTCGCCTATGCCACCTCGCAGGGCGTGTATTTCTCCGTGCCGGACTTCCCGGCCTACGGCTCGCTGTCCGGACGCACGGACGAATTGGGCGTCGAGGCAGGCGCGCGCGTGGAAGTGGATCCGGAGAAGCGCGATCCGCGGGACTTCGCGCTGTGGAAGCTCGCCCCGGACGACGAGATCGGCTGGGACAGCCCCTGGGGTCGCGGTCGACCCGGCTGGCACATCGAGTGCTCCACCATGATTCAGACCGCGTTCGGCAACCAGATCGACATTCACGGCGGCGGCGCCGACCTCATCTTTCCGCATCACGAAAACGAGATCGCGCAATCCGAAGCCGGCAGCGGCGAGTCGCCCTTCGTGCGGCACTGGATGCACACGGGGCTGCTGCAGACTGACGGCGAAAAGATGGCCCACTCCGCCGACAACTACACCACTCTGGCGGACGTGCTGGAAGTCGTGGAGCCGGACGTGCTGCGGCTCTTCTTCCTCTCGGTGCACTACCGCACGGCGATGGGGTTCTCGATGGAGGCCCTGCAGCCGTCCGCGGCCGCCTATGAGCGGCTGCGCGGCATCCTGCGCGCCCAGGGCGGCGATCCCGCGGGCGACGCGGAGACGCTGGCCGACGCGCAGGGCACGGCCCAGCGTGAGTTCGAGTCGGCCATGGACGACGACTTCAACGCCCCCCGCGCCATCGGCGCGCTGTTCGAGCTTGGGCGGTCCATCAACCGCGCCGCACCGGACTCGCCACCCAAGTCCGTGTCCGATGCCCAGGACCGCCTGCGAAAGCTGCTGGGCGTCCTGGGTATCGAGGTGGAGGAAGGCGCGGCCGACGCAGCGGACGCCGCGCCGTACATTGAGCTGCTGGTTGAGATTCGCGGCATGGCGCGGGAGGCGCGGCAATGGGAGCTCGCCGATCGCATTCGCGACCGTCTCGCGGACCTCGACGTCGTCCTGGAAGACACCCCCGACGGCACGGTCTGGCGCCACACGACGCCGACCGACCCGTAGCCGGAGCCATCTGGGGCCGCCACCCCGTCCGCGAAGCGCTCACCGCCGGCTACCAGCTGACGCGACTCATGGTCGCCCGCGGCGCCACCGAGTCCACCGCGGCCCTGCGTGAGCTGGCGGGCGAGGCCGGCGTGCCGGTGGCATTCGTGGACGCGGCCGAGCTGGACGCGCTCGCCTTCGGCGGCAACCACCAGGGCGTCGTCGCCACCATTGACTCAGCCCCGAACCCCGGACCGCGCGACCTGCTGCAACCCCAGCCGGGACGCACGCAACCGCCGCTGATCCTGGCCGCCGACCAGGTCGAGGACGTTGGAAACCTGGGTTCGCTTGTCCGAACGCTCGAGGCCTGCGGCGGCGCCGGGGTGATCGTGCCGCAGCGGCGCAGCGCGTCGCTCACCGGCGGACTGGCCCGCGCCTCCGCCGGCGCCAGCCTGCGCTCGACCGTCGTCAACGTGACCAACCTCGCCCGGACGCTCAAATCCCTGCGGTCGGACGGCGTGCGCGTCATCGGGCTGGACGCCGCCGCCGACACGTCGTTCGACGCCGTGTCCTACGACGCGCCATGCTGCATCGTCGTGGGCAACGAGGCGCGCGGAATGCGGCCAGGCGTGCGGGAAGCGTGCGACGCGATCGTGCGCGTGCCGCTTCGCAGCGGCATCGGCTCGCTCAACGTGGCCGCCGCCGGCGCCATTGTTTTGCACCACATCGCGCGCCAACGATCAGGCGGGAATCCATGAGCGGCGACGTCGTCAGCCTCAAGGGCATGATCTTCTTCGCCTACCACGGCGCCCGCGCCGAGGAGCGCACCCTCGGGCAGCGGTTCGTCGTCGACATGGACGTGCACGCCGACCTGCGCGCCGCCGGACAGTCCGACGGCGTGAGCGACACCGTGAACTACAGCGAGCTCTACGCCGTCGCCCAGGACGTGATGCTGGGCCCGCCGCGCAATCTGCTGGAATCGCTCGGCGAAACCATCGCCGCGCGCGCCCTGGCCGAGTTCCCCCGCGTCACCCGCGTGCGCGTGCGCATCGCCAAGCCCAGCGTCGCCATCGCCGGCTCCATCCTCGCCGAAGCCGCCGTCACCATCGAGCGCAGGCGGGAGTAGGCCGCATCATCCTGGCTCAGGACGTCCAACAACCCTATGCTTCTTTCACCCCGCATCCGCTGCTTCCCGGGTTGCTCGATGAGCACACAGCATCCATGGACCGGTTTCCAGGGGCGGCTCAGAGTTGCGTCGCGCGATCGACTCCATGTAGGTACGGCAATGACCGTCCGTGCCGCCGCGCTCGCTCTTATGCTCGCCCTGATGCTTGCGGCGGGAGCGTCACACGCCGCGGCCGATAGCAGCGCGCCTGATACGGCCGCGCTGGTCGCGCTCTATCACGCGACCGACGGGCCGAACTGGACCAACAACACCAACTGGCTGAGCGAGGCGTCGCTCGATGCATGGCATGGCGTCACCACTGACTCCACTGGACGGGTCACGGAGCTGAGTCTCCCGGAGAACGAGTTAAGCGGGGAGATAGCGCCCGAGCTCGGCGCCCTCACCAATCTGGAAGGGCTGAATCTCGCGAGGAACCAGCTCAGTGCGGCGATCCCGCCCGAGTTGGGCGCCCTCGCCAACCTGGAAGTGGTGGACCTCAGTGACAACCAGCTGCATGGAGCGATCCCGCCCGAGTTGGGCCGTCTCGCCAACCTCGCAATGGTGGACCTCAGTGACAACCAGCTGCATGGAGCAATCCCACCCGAACTGGGCCGCCTCGCCAACCTGGAGTTGCTTGATCTGTCGGGGAACCAGTTCAGTGCGGCGGTTCCGCCCGAATTAGGCACCCTCGCCAACCTGAATGTAGTGGACCTCAGTCACAACCAGCTGCGTGGAGCGATCCCACCCGAACTGGGCCGTCTCGCCAACCTGGAATGGCTGGATCTCGCGGGGAACCAACTCAGTGCGCCGATTCCGCCCGAGCTGGGCAACCTCGCCAATCTGGAGGTGGTGCGGCTCGGCGGTGGCAACCCACTCACGGGCTGCATTCCCGAGGCGTTGCAAGCGGTACCGGACAGTGACCTTGATGAGCTCGGGCTGCCGTTCTGCGGAGTCGGCGTAGGCTCGACCATCGAGGCGCCCACGCCCACAGCTACCTCTGACAGGGCCGCGCTGATCGCGCTCTACCACGCGACCGACGGGGCGAACTGGACCAACAACACCAACTGGCTGAGCGCGGCGCCAATTGGTGAATGGCACGGCGTCACCGCTGCCTCCACCTACTGGAGCACGGTCAGGCCCGGTCTCAATGTGTCCGTAGACGTAAGCGCCACCGGTCCGGTCACGGGACTGTGGCTAAGTCACAACCAGTTGCAGGGAGAGATCCCACTCGAACTGGGCCGCCTCACCAATCTGGGGGTGTTGGATCTCAGCGAGAACCAGTTGCAGGGAGAAATCCCACCCGAGTTGGGCAGCCTATCCAACCTCCACTGGCTGCTGCTCGCGAGCAACCACTTGATTGGAGCGATCCCGCCTGAACTTGGCAGCCTCTCCAATCTGGTGGATCTGGATCTCTCTGACAACCTGTTGCGTGGAACGATATCGTCCGAGCTGGGCAACCTTGCCAACCTGGGAACCCTGTGGCTCCATGGGAACCAGTTGCGGGGGGAGATTCCACCCGAGTTGGGCAACCTCGCCAACTTGGAATCCCTACTGCTCGCGGATAACCTGTTGCGGGGGACGATCCCGTCCGAATTGAGCAGCCTCGCCAACCTGAGATCCCTGTGGCTCCATGGGAACCAGTTAAGCGGGGAAATACCACCGGCGCTGGGCAACCTTCTCAATCTGCGATCGCTGCGGCTCGGCGGTAACCAGTTGAGCGGATCGATACCGTCCGAGTTGAGCAGCCTCGTCAACCTGCGATCCCTGTGGCTCGATGGGAACCAGTTAAGCGGGGAAATACCACCGGCGCTGGGCAACCTTCTCAATCTGCGATCGCTGCGGCTCGGCGGTAACCAGTTGAGCGGATCGATACCGTCCGAGTTGAGCGGCCTCGTCAACCTGCGATGGCTGGGGCTCGGTGAGAACCAATTGAGCGGGGGCATACCACCGGCGCTGGGCAACCTTCCCAATCTGCGATCGCTGTGGCTCAGGGGCAACCAGTTGCACGGGGCGATCCCGCCCGAGTTGGGTCGCCTTGCCTATCTGAGAGAGCTGCGGCTCGGCGGAAGCAACCCGCTCACGGGCTGCATCCCCGAGGCGTTGCGAGCGGTACCGGACAGTGACCTGGACGAACTCGGGCTGCCGTTCTGCGAAGCCGACGGCCGCGCGCCTGATACAGCCGCGCTGGTCGCCCTCTACTACGCGACCAACGGACCGCACTGGACGAACAACACCAACTGGTTGAGTGGGGCGCCACTCGATGCATGGCATGGCGTCACTACTGATTCCACTGGCCGGGTCGCGGGGCTGAGTCTCCTGGAGAACGAGTTGCGCGGGGAGATCCCGTCGGAGTTGGGCAACCTCACGAACCTGGGAGGGCTCTTCCTCTCGGGGAACCAGTTGCGTGGGGAGATTCCACCCGCGTTGGGTCGTCTCGCCAACTTGGAAGCGTTGTATCTCGACTACAACCAGCTCACCGGGGCGATCCCAGCCGAGCTGGGCAACCTCACGAACCTGAGAGGATTTTCCCTCGCCGGAAACCAACTGACTGGAGCGATCCCGACCGGGCTGGGCCGCCTCGCCAACCTCGTGCAGCTGTCGCTCTGGGACAACCAGCTGCGTGGCACGATCCCAGCCGAGCTGGGCCGCCTGACCAACTTGCAAGGGCTGTATCTCGACGGGAACCGGCTGCACGGGGAGATCCCGCCCGAGTTGGGCCACCTGCCCAACCTGCAAGGGCTGTATCTCGGCGGAGGCAACAAATTCACCGGGTGCCTTCCCGCGGGGTTGCGCGAGGTGCCGGACAGTGATCTTGCCGAGCTTGGCCTGCCGTTCTGTGAGACCGGCTGACCCCGCCTCGACCTACGGATCCGTGCGGCTGCGCTCCCGCTCCCGGCGCTCGTCGAACTCGCGCAGCATCACGTTGCCCGACGAGGGCGGCCGGCGGTAGCCCGCAACATCCTTCGCCAGGGACCACTCGTGCGCCTCCAGCTGGCGGGTGATCAGCTCGTCGGCCTGCTCGAGATAGGCGTCGGGCTCGACATCGCCGCGCCGCACGGCTTCGATCGGGGCTCCCGTCAGCACGTGCCAGGCCTTGGATCCGGGATTTGAGGGAGTCTGCATGTCATGCGCGGCAGCGCCGCTCCAGGCGGTGCGGTCCACGGGCAGCCGGTTGGGGTCGCGAAAGGCCGGCTCGCGCAGCACCGAGCGGCGAAATGGGACGGCGGCGTCGGTGCGCGCCAGCGCCCGCTGAGCCTCCGGCTCCAGGAAGAACTGGGCCAGCCGCCAGGCCGGCTCGAGGTCCTCGCTGGCGCTATTGACGCCAATGCAAATCTCCACCCCTTCCGTCACCGGAGGACCGTCGCTCCAGGCGGGCAATGGCGCCACGCCCCACGGGATCGCCGGCCGCACCAACGGCGCGAAATCGCTGGCATCGACGTACAGCGCCACCTGTCCGCCGTTGAACGGCGTCCCAAAGCGCTCCTCGATTCCAATCTCAATCCGTGACCGGCTCCGCCAGCGCGCCATGCGCCCCAAGGTGCTCGCGTGCACCGTGGACTGCATCGTGGATCGGGTCTGATCCGGAGCGAAGAACGCGTCCGCCCCGCCAAGCCCTGCCGCGCCGGCCATCGCGGCTCGCGTGACCCACGGCACGGCGGCGAGCCCATAGCGATCCACTCGGTTTTCGTCCGCCGCCGTGAGGCGTCGCGCCGCGAACTCGAACTCGGCGATCGACCAGGAGTCCTCCCAGCTCGACGGCGGCTCGACCCCAGCCAATGCCAGGTGGGCCTCGTTGTAGAACACGCCGAGGTAGGCCGCGCCAATGCTGAGGGCGGTTTTCTCCCCGCCGGGTCCTGTCCGCGCCTCAATCGCTGCCGGCGCCAGATCGTCCAGATCGATGTCACGCGCCACGAACTCGTCCAGCGGCGCCAAATGGCCGCCGGCCGTCAGGTCGAACACGTCGTCCGCCGCCACCCGGACCACGTCCGCGTCGATGCCGTCAACCAGCCCGGCGCGCATGCCCTCCCCCGCCAGGGCGTTGTCCAGCCGCACGTCGAGATCGACCTCGGGCTGGGCCTGCTCGAAGGCGGCCAGCGCCTGGCGCAGCGCGTTCTGCTCGGTCGAAGTGCCCCAGCCGGCGAATCGGATCGTCGTGCCGGCTGGAAGCGGCGTGACTTCGGCCGCGGCGAACGTCGTGGGCGCGGAGGGCGTCGGGCTCGGAGTTGGCGTATACCGCGGCACGCTGACGAATTCGACCGGGAGCGGGGTCAACGGCGGCAGTTCCGTGTCCCGCGGACCCAGATCGCACCCCGTGACCCCGGCCACCACGGCCAGCGGCAGGGCGCGCAGGATGGCGCGCCGCGAATAGCGGCCGGCGGCGGTGCGCGGCGGCGGGCTGAGCGGGCACCAAGCGCCCGGCGATGGGGATGGGTTCGCCACGTGCTAGAAGCCTCGGGGCTGGACGACGGGCCAAGGTGAGCCGCCGCACGGTAGCCCGGACGGCCCGACGTGCGCCGGATCTGCCGCCTCGAGGCAGGATAGCAGCGGTCCCCGGCGGCCCAGCCTCCGAAACATGCTCTCCCTCATACTGCGCGGCGCCCGCTGGTCATCCCAGCGCACACCCGGCCCCGCGCGTGACGCAACAGCAGCGCGTCACTGTCGGTAGTTGTCCCGCCTCGCCGCCGCGGTCCGGCCCCCTCTGCCTCGATGAGAGGAGGCTGGGGTGAGGGTGGAAGTGACCCATGCCTATGTCGAACACTTGCTGAAGAACGCAGCCTGATTCGACAACCAGTGGTCACCGGCGCGTGCTAACGCTACCCTGCGGCCGCGGCCCCTAGCCGCCGGTCGGCGGCTTCACCAGAGGCGATGACGATGTATCGCGCCGGCATCGTGGGACTCCGCATCGGCGCCCGCCACGCCCACGGCTACACCGCCAGCAACGCCACCGAGCTCGTCGCCATCGCCGACCTCGACGCCGCGCTCCTGGACGAGGTCGGCCGCAAGTTCGACGTGCCGCACCGCTACACCAGCCTTGACGACATGCTCGAGCGCGAGTCGCTGGACATCGTCAGCATCGGCACGCCCTGCCAGCTCCACGCGCCAATGGTGATCGCCGCCGCCGAGGCCCGCCCCAAGGCCATCATCTGCGAGAAGCCCATGGCGCCCGATATGGGCGGCGTCGAGGCCATGACCGCAGCCTGCGACGAGCACGGCGTCAAGCTCGTCATCGGCCACATGCGACGGCAGCTCCCGCAGTTTGCCCATGCGCGCCGGCTCATCGCCGAGGGCGCCATCGGCCGACCGATCGCCAGCACCGTGAGCGTGCAGGAAGGCGGTCTGCTGAACCAGGCCTCCCACGTCGTCGACCTCATCCGGTACATGCTCGGCGACCCGGCGGCCGAGTGGGCCGTGGGCCAGGTGCAGCGCGAGACCGACCGCTACGAACGCGGCCTGCCCGTCGAGGACGTCTGCGGGGGCGTCATTGCATTTGACGGCGGCGCGCGGCTGGTGCTCGACGTGGACATCGGCGCAAATCCCACCATAGGCAATTGGGGCATCGTCCTGGCGGGCGATGAAGGCGTGCTGCGCGTCAGAACTCACCAAGCCGACGGCCGCGAAGCCTTCGACCTGCATCTGACATCGTGCGCCCACGGCGAGATGGATCTCTCGTCAGCGGAATTCCCCGAGGTCGATCCCTGGATCGCCCAGGTCGACAAATTGGCCGCCTGGATTGACGGCGGACCGGAGCACGTGCAGTCCATCGCGCGCACCTTCCCGTCGCACGAGGCCCTCATGGCCATCTACGAGTCTGCCCGCACCCGCTCGCGCGTCACGCTGCCGCTCTCGACCCGACGCTCCCCGCTCGAGGCGATGATCGAGGACGGCCAGTTGCAGGTTCGATACCCCGGCGCCTACGACATCCGCCGGCCCGAGGTCTATCCCCCGGTGGAGGCCTGAGCCGTGTCCGGCACATCTGACCGCGACCGCCCGCTGCGCGCCGCCGTCGTTGGAGCCCGCATCGGCCGCACGCATGCCGCCGGCTACGCGGCCAGCGAACGCGCCGACCTGGTGGCGATCTGCGACGCCATCGAGTCCCGCTGCCACGCGCTGGCCGACGTGCACGACGTAGAGGCCCGCTACACGAACTTCGAAACCATGCTCCGCGAGCAACGCCCCGACGTGCTCAGCATCGCCACCCCGCAGGCCAGCCACGCGCCGCTGACAATCCTTGCCGCCAGCCGCTACCAGCCCACGGCCATCCTGTGTGAGAAGGCCATGGCCGGCAATCTGGGCGAGGCGCGCGCCATGCTGGCGACCTGTGACAAGCACGGCGTCAAGCTGGCCATCGGGCACCAGGGCCGCTGGCTGCGGGCCTACGAGCAGGCGCGCGACGCGGTGGCCGCCGGCGACATCGGCGCGCCCGTCTTCGCCCGCGTGGGCTGCACCGTCGGCGGCATCACCAACCACCTCACCCACGCCCTGGACCGCATGCTGTTCATGCTGGGAGAGCCCGACGTGGAGTGGGTGCTGGGCAACGTGCAGCGCGAGACCGACCGCTGGGAGCGCGGCTGGCCCAGCGAGGAAATGGCCGCCGCGGTCGTCGGCCTGGCCGGCGGCATGCGCCTGAGTCTGGAAAGCGAGACGCCCGACGCGCCGGGTCTCGAGGCGCACACGCACCTCATCGTGGGCACGGACGGGCTTTTGATCGTCTCCCAGGACGGCCGCGGCGCCGACTACGCCGTGCGTATCGTGGGCCGCGACGGACACACCCGCGACATCCCCGCCGACGGCGACTATTACGACGACGCCCGCTTGCGCGAGGTCGACGCCGTGGCGGCCTGGGCTGCGGGCGAAGTCGACGAGCATCGCGGCGACGCCCACCTCGCCATCAAGACCCAGGAAGCCCTCATGGCCATCTACGAGTCCGTCCGCATCCGCGGCCTCGTGCGCCTGCCGCTCAAGACCATGGCCTCGCCGCTCATCCAGATGATCGAGTCCGGCGACCTGCCCGTGCGCTACCCCGGCCGCTACGACATCCGCCACCACACGGCGGGGTACCGGAACCCATACTCCTGATACCATCCCCGACGAACATTCCTCGCCCAATTCCCATCTAGGAAACCTCCTATGCCGGCAGAAATCAAAGCTGAAGAGCTCCCACTTACAAACATATTCGCCGATAACTATCGTTTCAATATACCTGAATACCAACGACCGTACGCGTGGACCACAGAACAAACAAGCGAACTCCTCGACGACGTTCTCTACGCTATGGAGCAAGCAAGCTCCATCGATGACTCGCCACCCTATTTCTTGGGTAGCATCGTCATCATCAAAGACCCGAATTCTCCGCCAGCTGATATCGTCGACGGCCAGCAGCGTATTACCACACTCACCATAATGTTTTGCGTCCTACGGGAGCTCGCCAGTCGCGATCACGATTCTATTGACAAGTACGTCTGTGAAATCAGCGACCGCTACGCCGGCATCGTGGGCGATTATCGCCTCACCGTAAGGACACGCGACCGAGATTTCTTTCAAGGAAGCATTCAACAGCCTGGGAAGCTTCTCAATCTTTTGGACGGTTCAGCAGCAATGCTCTCCGACAGTCAGAAGCGAATGTTCTATAACGCCAAATGGCTGCGGGAGCATCTTGAGAAGTTCGACGAGCCGCGTCGTGACGAACTTATGACATTTCTGGTGCGGCGCTGCTATATGGTAGTCGTATCAACAACCGACCAGAGCTCCGCGTATCGAATCTTCTCCGTAATGAATACCAGAGGGTTGGATCTTTCTCCCACAGATATTCTGAAGGCAGAGCTAATCGGAGCACTTGAAGACTCCATTCGAGGCCATTATACAGATACTTGGGAAGACCTTGAGGAGGACCTGGGGAGAGACACATTTAGAGATCTGTTTACCCATATACGTATGATCTATGCAAAAGATAAAGCCCGCGATGCTCTGAACGAGGAATTCAAGAAGTATGTCCTTGCGCAATTCAATGGCCAAACGTTTATTGACAACGTATTGAGTCCACTTGCTGACGCATTTGGCATTGTAATTGGAGCAAATTATATCAGCGAGAATGGTGCCGGATTGGACGCGCAGCAGGCCCAGAAGATAAATCGCTATTTGAATCACCTAGGGAGACTTGACAACTTCGATTGGGTTCCTGCAGCCATTGCTTATTTCGACCGGTACAAGAACGACGCCGCGCTGCTCGCTCGGTTTACGAAGGATTTGGAACGCTTGGCATACAGTATGTTCATACGTCGTGAGAACATCAACGTCCGGATTCGGAGGTATGCTGAGGTTCTTCGGGCAATCGAGGGCGAACAAGGGCTCTTTGAGGAAGGGAGTCCGCTCCAGCTGTCGGATGCTGAAATGGCGGTAACGCTGAGCTACTTGGCTGGCCCAATTTATCAGGTTACCAGGGCTAGAAGGACTATCTTGTTGCGGCTCGATGGCCTAGTTGCCGATGCAGGTGCCACCTACGACCATTCGATCGTGACAATCGAGCACGTGCTGCCGCAGAATCCAGAGTCGGGATCAGAGTGGCTGCGATGGTTCCCTGATGAGGAAACGCGGTTCGATTGGACTCATAGGATTGCAAACCTAGTGCTGCTTTCGCGCCGCAAGAATACGAGTGCTCAAAACTACGAATTTGAACGCAAGAAGCGAAAGTACTTCACGGAAGGTGGGGCCTCGTCCTTCGCCCTGACAAGTCAAGTGTTGGGTGAGTCCGAATGGACGCCGGTGGTACTGGAACGGCGTCAGCGTGACCTTATTGGGGTTTTGAGCGCTGAGTGGCGGTTGGGCTGATGGTCTTTCACTAGCCGAATTAGCCCCCGCCGGGCTGCGTGTTAGGGCTGCGCGGACGACCCTATCCCGCGTCCAGCAACTCGAACATGTGCGTCTCGTCGTAAAGTCTACGGCCGGCGGCGGGCACGGACGGCCGAGCGCGCTGCCAACGCGGCCAGCACCATGACGGCAACCCCTACCCCGATCGCGACGGTCACGACGACCGGCCCAACGCTCGTAGTCTGGCTGCGGGCGCTGAGCGTGCGCGGCTCCAGGCTCGTCCAGTCGAGGTCCCACACCAGCACGCCGTTCTCGACGCGGTCGGCGTTGTGCTCCGTGATCTCGCCGGGCAGCGAGACGCGCACCCGGAATGAGGCGTCATCAAGGAGCGCGGCCGCCAGGCCGACGGCGAATTCTCCGTTCTCGCCGGCCAGTTCTTCACCCAGCGGCGGCATGTCCATCACGAATCGCCAGCCGTCTCCCTCGCGCACGAACTCGAAGTCCGCGGCATCGGTCATGTCGTCCACGCCGCCCAGCGACTCGGCGGCCTGCTCCATGTCGGGAACAGGCACGCTCATGCGCTGCCCGACGAATCCGTCCTCGCGGTATACCTCGATGACCGCGCCCGGCGGCAGGTCGTCGAGATTCCCGACAAGGTCATCCGGGGACTCCTCGGAAAGCGCGAGCAGCGCTTCGTCGACCGCCACCACCATGTCGACGGTGCCCGAGCCATCCTCGTCCACCGTGAAGCTCAGCTCGACGCGGATGCAGCCGGTGAGAACGAATGCGCACAGCGCCGTGAGCAGCGCGACCGGGAGCCGTCGCCCGAAGTGCCGTGCGGTCATGCCGGCATGTTATCCACCGCGCGCAACTCGAAGGCGTGCGTCCCAGTGCGGACGGTCGTGCGAACCTCGGCGTCCGTGACCACGAAGCCGGCTGCGGCCACGGCCTCCGCGTCGTCGAGCGCCGTCCCGGACTCTCGGTAAATCAGCGTCTCGCGTCGATCAGCGGCGCGCTCGAGCACCACTTCGGCTTCCACCCCCGGCGGCACGTCAACCTCGAGCGCCTGCCCGTCCGCCGTGCGCTGCCAGCGAACCCCGACGTCGCCGTGGGGCGTTGGAAACGCGCCTTCCACCCGCGGCAGTGAGCCGGGCCGCGGGGCGATGCGACAGGTGTCGAATCCCGGCCCCGTCGGCGTGACCCCCAGCACTCGCGTCGAGAGCACGTAACCCACCAGAATCCCGCCGGTGTGCGCCAGGCTGCGCGTGGACATCGGCCGCACGAGGTTCTCGTCGTGGCGCTGGGCGTAGTCGGAATCCTCGACGATGCGGTGGCCGCCGGTGAACGGGTCCCATAGCTCCCAGATCATGGGGTTGTCGGTGGACTCCAGCATCGGGCGATACCGCCGCTTGATGAGATCGAGGCCCTCGTCGATCAACCCCGCGCCCAGGATCGCGTCGGCCACGTAGCCGAAGAACAGCGGCGTGGCCTGCACCAGGTCGTCGTACTGCTCCACGATCGCGCGCGCCACCGCCGCAATGCGCTCCGGCGGCGCGATGCCGTAGAGGATGGCGTAGGCGTTGGAAATATCGCTGTAAACGCCGTCCGGCCCTGTGGCCCGGTCGCTGTCGTGGAACAGCCCGCGATCCTCGTCCCAGAACCTGCGCCGCAGCGTCTCGCGCACGTCGGCGGCGATGCGCCGCCAGCGCTCGGCGTCGCGCGGCACGCCTACGCGATCGGCCAGCCAGGCCGCGTCCTCCAGCCCGCCCACGTAGAGCGCATTGGTGATGAAGCTGGCCCCGCGCAGGTCGTTGGCCGTCCAGTCCAGCGTGTTCTGGAGCGGCAGATTGCGCAGCAGGCCGTCGGCGTCGCGGTGCGGCTCGTACCAATCGATCTGGGGCGGCACGCTGCGGTACAGCTCCTCGAGCACCCAGCGCCGCCCGGTGTGCAGGTAGTGCTCGCGCACGCGCATGCTCCACTGGAACAGGAAATTGGCCACCACGTAGCGCTGCGGGTTCTCCGGCGGATAGACCATCTGCAGCATCCCGTCGCCGCGGTTGCTCAGCGGCACCAGCCGCATGAAACGGTCGGTGAGCGTCAGGTCGCCGTAAGCGGCAAAGCACATGTGCATCACGTGGCTGCCGTCGCCGGTGTTGAAGATCGCCCGCTCGCGGAACCCTTCGTGCACCAGCGTGTCCTCGAAGTTGAGGTAGGCCGTGTCGGCGCAGGCGGTCCACAGCGCGCCGAGCAGCGGGTCGTCGCACTGGAAGGCGCCGCGCCGCTCCGCCGGATACACGTATTCGTCGACCGAGACCGACTCGATCCGCACCGGGACGTAGTTGCTGCGCACGCACAGGTGCAGATAGCGGAACTGCTTGTATTCCGCCGGCTCCCACACCTGCGCCCCTTCGCGGGCGAGGTAGCGATCGCCGTAGGGCGCGCCGGGCGGGATGCGGTTGTCGATGAGTTGCTGGCCGTAGGTCATGTCGACGACGGCCCCGGCGGGCGCCGACAACCGCACGCGGGGAAACCCGAAGAGCTGCCGCCCGAAGTCCAGCACGATGAACGGCGACCGGATGCCGTATCCGGGCGCGAACACGCCCCGCATCTCGGTCACGCCGTCCGGCCCCATCAGGGCGTCGACGTTTTCGATCACCGCGTGCCCCAGTGGGAAGTGCACTTCCTGCACCAAGCGCTCGGGCAGGTCGCGGACGGCCCCGCGGCTCTCCTCGATCACCTCGCCCGTGGCCGCCGCCCGCGCGGGAAATACCTCCCGCTCGTCCAGCAGCGCGGTTTCCCGGGCCTCCAGCAGCACCCAGTCGTAGTCGCGGGTCGGGACTTCCCACGCCGTGTCCCAGTCGCTGTCGTCGAAGTCCGGCTGCATCCAGTCGGGCGGGTCGGCGGCGGCGTCATAGACCTCCGGTGGACCCACCAGCGAGTGGATCACCTTGATCGTCCGGTCCCAGGCCATTGCCGGACGCACTCGCCAGGCGGCGTCGGTGCCTAGGATGGAGGTAGATCCGTCCGCATTCTCGGTCTCCAGCTGCGCCCACAGGCCCGCGCGCTCGCCCACGCCATAGGCGTTGCCGCTCCAGCTGGCCCAGCCGTCGCCCTGGCGAGGCGTGGCGTAGTGATAGGCCCGCACGGCGATGGTGTTGGCGCCCGGCGACAGGTGCGCCGCCACGTCGTGAATGTCATAGCTCTTGCGCCGCGGGTCGCTCCGCGCCGGTCCGCGAGCGATGTACCTGCCGTTGACCCACAGCGCGTAGCGGTCCGAGGCGGTGATGCGCAGCCGCGCCGTCGCGGGCGCCTCCGCGAGATCGAACGAGCGCCGCGCATAGAGGAAGAAGTGGAACGGCTTGCGCTCGCCCTCGACCCAGATCCAGCGCCCGGTCCACTGCCGCACCGAGCGCAATTCCGGCGGCGTCGCTGGATGCATGGGTACCTCTCGCCCGCCACGCTATCGCGAACGAGTATGCGCAGGCGACAACCGCAAGTCGAGCGTCAGCCCCCGGACTTCGTCGGCTCCGCCGGCAGCACCTCGTAGATCACGCCCCAGCGCGGCTCCACGGTGTAGGCGGCTTCGTATTCCGGCGTCGAGCGCTGGATATAGAGGCGCCGACCGCTCGCCAGAATGTCGGCCGCCTGCTCAAAGCCCATCGTGTAGTAGTCCGCCGTCCGGATGCGAATGCCCCGGTGGCCCTCGCGGAATGCGGCGTAGCGTGGATACCACGACGAGGTCCAGTTCGTCAGATAGACGCTGCCGGGCTCCATCCGCCGCATGATGCCAATGCCGATCATGGCCTGCTCCGCGGCACCTTCACGCAGCTGCACGACGTTGTCGCGGGCCGGTCCGGTGAATTGCTGCTGCAGCCGCAGCCCAACGGCAACCACCACCACCACTCCGGCCGCCAGCACGGCGGTTCGCAGGTACGACGGCGCCAAACGCCGCGCGGTCGGTTCAACCCGTCGCAGCAGCCAACCGACGGCAACCGCCAGACACACCGCCAGCAGGACATAGACAACCGCGAAGTACCGCGCGCTGTCGAACATCGGCATGGAGGCCAGGATGAACCAGATCGTCGTCACACCGGTCCAGGCGATCCAGGCGGCCAGGCGCGCCCGCTGGCGCGCCAGCACCGCCCACCCCAGCACCGCCGCCACCAGCCACACCCAGCCAAACTCGCGCACCACGTCCTGCGTCAGCACGGGCCAGTTGTCCAGAAAGGTCAAGCCGCCGCCGCCGATGGGGGTGTTCACCGTCTCAACCTCACCCACCATCCTGAGCGGCTGGTCAAGGACCAAATGCAGGAAGTCTTCGACCGAGAGGCGCTCAATGTTCCTGGGATACCGCATCGGAACGGGAACGAACAACGCCCGCAGCACGTAGAGCCACGGGAGCAATCCCACGGCCACGGCCCCCGCCACCGCCGCCAGCGACCTGGGGCGGGCGATGCCTGGAAAGCGCCGACTGGCGACGTAGGCGGCCGTGGCGGGCAGCATGAACACGCTGACGCCGTGATTGGTAAACGACAGGCCCGTCACGAACCCCACGGCGGCCAAGCGCAGCACCGACGGCCGATCGTCGTACGCGATCAACGCGCCGATGAGCAGGACGACGATCAGCGTTTGCAGGCTCATCGTCCCCGCCTGCGTCGCCTGCGCCCAGACGCTGTGTCCAGTCGTGAAGACCACCGTGGCCAGCAGGCCGGCCAGCCGTGAGCGCGTGAGAACCGCCGTCACCACGAAAAGCCCCACGCCCGCGGTGATGGCGTACAGGGCATTGACGACGTTAGCCACGTGGGCCGGCTCGGCAAACCGGGCGATGCGAACCGCGGCATTGATGCTGCCCGTCAGCAGCGGATAGCCGGGCGGGTGCGGAATGCCGCCGATATAGCCAAAAGTCTGAAACTGGCCCCAGTCACCCCCGGCAACATTGGTGACGGCGCTGAGACCATAGAACGCGGTCAGCACGCCGCCCAGCACAACCGCTGGCACGAAGAGGGTCGATCGCAGCACGCGCCGAGACACCGGCATTCCCACTGGTTTGCGAGCGCTGAGAGAATGCCATACGACCCAATGCCGCCCGCTCGGGCGTCAGCCGCCTATTCCGGCGCCCGCGTCGCGGCCCGCCGGTGCTAGCATCCGGCCCGATGCCCCGGGTTTCCACCGAGTCGCCGCTGGCGCCGTGCGCCTGGCTCAAGCGCGCCGGCCAGACGCTCGCCGGCGCCGTGCTGCTTGCCGCGGCGGCGCTCGTCGGCGCGCCGACCGCGCGCGCGGTCGAGTTGCCGGCGCACCTTCGCCTCGAGCCCGTGGTGGCCGAGGCCAACTTTCCCGTCGCGCTGGCCTGGACCCCCGACGGGCGCCTGCTCTACACCGAAAAGTCCGGGGGCCTGCGCGTGGTGGAGAACGGGCAGTTGCGCGAGGAACCGTTCGCCGTGTTCGAAGTCGACGACCTCTTCGAGCGCGGGTTGATCGGCGTCGCCGTGGACCCGGATTTCGCCGCCAACGGCTACGTCTACGTCTACTACACGCGCGCCGACACCGCCGGGCATCGCGTCGTGCGGCTGCGCGAGGTCGACGGACGCGGCGTCGAACCCACCATCCTGCTGGACGAACCCAACCCCACCGGCGCCGCGTTCCACAACGGCGGCAACCTGCACTTTGGCCCGGACGGCTACCTGTACGTCACGCTCGGCGAGAATCACAACTCGGGCCTGGCGCCGCGGCTCGACACGCCGCTGGGCAAGATCCTGCGCATCGACAAGGCCAACGGACGGGCGCCCCCGGACAACCCCTTCTACGACGACGGCGACCCGGCGTCGGGCAACGACGACCGCATCTGGGCGCTGGGCCTGCGCAACAGCTTCGACTTCACCTTCCATCCGGACACCGGCGAGATGTTCGCCACGGAGAACGGTCCCCATTGCGACGACGAGGTCAACCGCATCGAGCTCGGGGACAACCTCGGCTGGCGGCCCGAGTTCATCTGCGACGATCCCCACGTCGGGTTCACGGCTCC
This sequence comes from Chloroflexota bacterium, assembly GCA_034428595.1. Taxonomy (GTDB): domain Bacteria; phylum Chloroflexota; class UBA11872; order UBA11872; family UBA11872; genus JAJECS01. Next base: position 37,897 of record DAOUHO010000072.1, read on the forward strand.
GCTGTGGCGCTTCGGCGACACCATCGCGCCCACGGGCATCGCCTTCCATCGCGGCAGCCTGTTCATGTGCGCCTGGAATACCGGCGAGCTCATGCGTTTCGAGGCCACCGACTCCACCCATCGCGAGCTGACCGCGGTCGAATCCTGGGACGGCGTCCCCTGTCAGATCGATGTCGCGTCCGGTCCTGACGGCGCGCTCTACGTGACCGACGCCGGCTCGATCAGCCGTGTCGTTGCCGCCGCCGACTTTGCCCTGGACGGCGGGCGTTTCTACACCCAGGCCGGCAGCGGACGGGGCGGGTTCGCCATCGTCGACGACGACGCCGCCGCGTTTTGGACGGCGTTCCAGGAATTCGGCGGGGTCGAGGCGCTGGGCGTTCCCGCCTCGCACCGCTTCGAGCTCAATGGCTTTCTCTACCAGGCCACGCAGGCCAGCCTCCTGCAGCGCCATCCGGTGACGGGCGAGGTGCGGCTGGCCAACGTGTTCGACATGCTCAGCGCCGCGGGATTCGACGCCTGGCTCGACGCCTACCGGCAGATTCCGCTCAGCCGCGAATGGGTGGGGGACCAAGGGCTGGCCTGGTCCGACATCGTGGCGCGGCATCTGGCGATCCTCGACCCGTACCCACCGCTCCTGGCGCGATTCCGCGCCGTGCCCGATTGGATCAATCGCTACGGCCTGCCGATGGGCGTGCACGAGCTGGACTCGGTCGTCGTCGTGCGCGGCCAGCGCGCCGCGTTCCAGCTCTGGAAGGTGGAGGTGCCGTGGGCTGCCCCGGGCACCGTCACCATCGTGCTTGCGGGCGATCTGGCCAAGCAAGCCGAGCTGGTGCCCGCCGAAGCGCAAGTGCCGGAACCAGTATCGTTTGGGGGATAATCGAAGGACGGGAACCCGTGGAGGTCGCGATGCCGCGTGAAGCGATCGCCGCCAAGCTCGATCTGGCCCTGGCCGAGCTTCGCGCCGGAACGTTGCAGGAGTCCACGCTCGCCGCCATTCGGGACGAGGTGGCGTCGGCGGCTCCGGCGACACAGGACCTGCTCTACCTGCAAGCCGCCGGCACCGATTTGAGTTCCGAGGTGATCGGCATGCGCGTGGTCCTTGACGGCGAGCAGTCCGACGGCCCCGACAATCCCGACGACTGGCCCTATCAGACCGTCTTGGAGGCCGTTCGCGACGGCTGGCGCATCATCGACTTTCCCAACCTCGCCCTGCTGCTCGACGAGTCGCGCACCTACGCCTACGGCGCCGAGTTCGTCCTTGAAAAGATTCGGAGCGCCTGATGGACACCTCGCACATTCAGCCGACGTTGACCGACTCCGAAGTCCTCGACTTCTGCAAGAACGGCTATCTCTTGCTCGATGGCGTGGTGCCGGATGAGATCAACCGACGAGCCGTGGAGTTCCTCGACCACGACACCTACTTCGAACCCACCAGCATCCTGGCCGAGGACTGGTTCATGGAAAACGTGATCCTCAACCCGGCCGCCGGCGGCGCCATCCGCTCGCTGCTGGGGGCGGGGTTCACGACGCCCGTGCTCATCAGCAACCACCGCGTCCACATGCCCCGGCCGGCGCAGCACTGGCACCGTGACGGCCAATCACGCTACGGGCCCTCGCTGCACTACCTCCAGGTCTTCTACTACCCCGAGGCATGCACGGCCGAGATGGGCCCGACCGAGGTGATCCCGGGATCTCACTACCTGTTCCAGCACGCCAGCTTCATGGGGCACTACGGCAACATGCGGCACAGCGTCAAGACGGCCGCCGCCGCCGGCTCGATCTTTCTCACCGTCTACTCGATCTGGCACCGCCGGTCCGCATCCACCGCGCGGGGCGTTCGCAATCTCCTCAAATACAACTACTGGCGCACGGCGCCGCCGGTCCGCGACTGGATCATCGAGCCGGACTTCGACTTCCAGCAGGCCGACTACACCTTCCCGATCACAACGCCTCGGCAGCAGTTTCAGGAATGCCTGGACGCGGCGGAGATGTTCTTCTGGCTCTGCGGCAAAGCGGACGAATACCGCACCATGGGCGGCCAGGGCTGGCCCCTCCCCGGCAACCGCAACGCGCCGTCGGCGGGCTTTCCCGGGGATCCCACCGCCGTCACCTATTGAGGTGACCCGGGCCGGTTTCCGCTAGCTCGCGTTCGTTGGTGGACCAGTCTGGGTCACATACAGCAGATCGGGACGCACCACAGGTGTCCCGATAAGGGGTGAATAACGATCCCATTTCTCGTCATAGGTGTGGACGGTAGTCGCGCCGGAATGTTGCGCGGACGCTAGATGGATCGCGTCGCGGGCATTCCGTTCCCAGCCGTGTTCCAACGCGTGACGCAGCAAGTCGCGTGCGCGTCTGCCAATTCCAGCATGGGTCTCCACGATCTTGATCGCTCGAACCCAGCGCCACATGCTCTCAATCTTTGCTTCAGTTGCTCGATCAAGAGGCTGGCCCAGCCTTTCCGGCGCTAGATAGGCAACCTCGGCGATGGAGACAGCAGACGTAACGATCAGAATCCCACCCGCCTTGGCGTCCTCCATGAGTGTTCGCAGCACCATTCGGGACGAGTCACCGCTGAGATAGGACAGGAAGCAGCACGAGTCCCAGTACACCAGCGGTCGGCTAGCTCCCATCCCATTCCGCCCGCATGATTTCCTCAGGATTCCGGCTGGCTACAGGAAGAACGCCCCAGAGATCCTCGGTTGCTTCACCCGGCGGCTTGACGATCTCGATATCGGTCACGTCGCGGATGGAAAGGGGCATGTCCGTCGCTCCGTCCCTCCGCAGAACGCCTTCGACGCGAACACGCTTTCCCCAGAGCTCGAGCATTCTCGCCTCATGTTGGGCAGTGACGTAACAGGGAACACCGCGCAGTTCGTCGTCGGGATAGACCACGAATCGCGTCCCGCGGCGCCGAGCCAGAGCGTCCACCACGCCTTCAACGGCTCCAAACGAATCGAGATGTGGCAGCGGTTTCCAAAGCACAGTCGTCGTTGCATGTCGCACTTCGCGGACGCGCCCACCGGTCCGAAAGCGGAGTGACTTAACGCGACCATCGATCAGGCTGGTCAATCGTTCGGCGTGGGCGCAGACAGCTTCGGAGTAGGGGACGGGATCGCCAACGGCTAGGGAAGCCCCCACGCAGTCATAGGCGGCAACGACTCGATGCACGGCGTCTTGGTCCTCGGCCGTTCCCCTTACCTCAGCAACAAGGCTGCCGGTTCCGAATCGGCGCAGCTCCCAAGTGATCGTGGCGCCGTCTGCCGCGTCCGCTGCCAGCTCGCGCAGCAAGCCGCGGAAATGCTGGATCGCATCCAAATCATCCAGTTGAAAACCCGAGCCCTCAAGTTCAAGGGCAATGGTGTCGTCCGCCATGTGATGCACCCGCGGCGCGCTTGTGGCTCAAGCGCGTGACGGCTCGAAAGTATCACGGCTTGTCTGGCGCGAGGAGAAATGGACTCCGTTCGGGAATAGACGAGGAACTGCGGCCCGCTAGCGGAGATTCACGAGTCGCCGGTGCGAACGGCCAACGCACCGTCTGATGGCTTTTCCGACGACCCCACCGCCGTCACCTATTGAGGTGACCTTGGCCGGTTTCCGCTAGCTTGCGACCAGCCCGTCCGCCTCCAGGTCGCGCACGCTGGCATCGAAGGCCTCGATCGTCTGGTCGATGTCCTCGTCGGTATGCGCCGTCGACAGCAGGCCCCCGCTGGTCATGATGTGCACCCCGTGGCTATGCAGCGCGCGCCGCAGGGCCGCGCCGTCGTCGCCGGACATTCCGCTGCGCGAGGGCGTCCCGTCCATGCTCACGTGAAAGTAGGACGACTCGCCATAGGCAATGGCCCCCAGGTCGTGCCGGTCGAACACATCCTGAATTCCCCGCCGCAACCGTTCCGTTTGAGCATCGATCTGCGCGTGCACGGCGCCGTCGGCGATGTGCCGCAGCACGGCGACGCCCGAGGCGGCGGAGAGCGGGTTGCCGTTAAAGGTGCCCGGATGCGCCATGCGCTGGCCGCGGTCCCATCGTGGATCGCCGCGCATCTCCAGCCGCTGCAGGATATCCGCGCGACCGCCCACGCAGCCGCCCGGCAGCCCGCCGGCGAGAACCTTCGCCATCGTCGTCAGGTCCGGCGTTACGTCGTGCAGCGCCTGATAGCCGCCCGGCGACAGCCGGAATCCGGTGACGACCTCGTCCAAAATGAACACCGTGCCGTGCTCGCGGCACAGGGCCGGCAGTGCCTTGACGAACGCCGGGTCGAGGGGAATCGCGCCCCAGCCCGCGCCCGTGGGCTCCACGATCAACCCCGCCACGTCGCCCTTGGATAGCTCTTCCCGCACGCGGTCCAAGTCGGTTGGAATGCCCGTCACCGTGTCCTGCACGGACTGGGGAATGCCGGCGGACATCGGCACGTCCAGCGGGTCCGACTGGGCCACGTGCGCGTAGTCGTGCCAGCCGTGGAAGTGGTAGTGGAACTTCACAATGCGCTCGCGCCCCGTGTGCGCCCGGGCCAGCCGCATGGCCATGAGCGTGGCCTCGGTGCCGGAGCCGGTGAACCGCACGCGTTCCACGCTGGGCATCAAGGCGCAGATTTGCTCGGCCCACGCGGTTTCGATTTCGTGGCTGGCGCCGTAGTGGGTGCCGCGGCTTAACTGCGCGATCGCGGCCTGGGTCGGAATGGGATGCGCGTGGCCCAGAATCAGTGCGCCGTGCCCCATGGTGTAGTCGATGTACTCGTTGCCGTCGACGTCCCACTTCCGCGAGCCCTCGGCACGGTCGACCATCACGGGAAACGGCGAGTGGACGCGCACGTCGTGCGTCACGCCGCCGGCGATCACCCGGCGAGCGCGGGCGTACAGCTCCCTCGATCCCGGATTGCCGTCCACGAACACCTGCTCGATGCGGCCGCCCGTCGCCTGCGTCGCCACGACTGCCCCCTCGCTATCCACCGCCACAGACTGCTGTAGGCGTGCCAGCATGGGCGCGCCGCGTGCCGCTGTCAACGCGCGCAGTGCTCGCGGACCTGTCCGGCCGCGCCGTATACCCTTGAGCGGTTAGGCAGCCGGGAGGCCGCGCGAATGCTCTTCGTCTTTCTTGGCGCGCGCGAGCCCCGCATCCACGACGAGGCGCGCATCGCGCTCGGGCTCAGCGACACCGACGGCGACCTCTCGCTCACCCGCCTCGACGGCGCCGAAACGTCCCTCGTCGATGTGGCCCAGGCCTGCGGCGCGATCGATATGTTCGGCGGCCGCCGCAAAGTGCTGCTGACCAACGCTCAAGCGCTCGTCACCAGCGACAAGAAGGTCCTGCCCTGGATGGCCGAGTTTGCCGGCGCCGGCTCCACCGCGCCGTGCGATCTCGCGGCGTTGGCCTATCTGGACCTCGGGGACCGCCGCAGCCTCTCGCGTGTCAAGGCGTTCACCAAGCTCGAAGATGCCGGCGCGCAGGTGCGGCAGGTACGTCCGTTGGATGAGCGCCGCGCGGCGCAGTTTGCGCGGCGACTGGCGCAGCGCCAGGGCGTGCGTCTCGATGACGCCGCCGCCGAGCGACTGGTCGAGATCGTCACCCCCGACGCCGGCCTGCTGGCCCGCGAGGTCGACAAGCTGGCCGCCTATGCCGGCTTCACCGGCACGCTGACCGTCGACGACGTCGACGCGGCCTCGGCCACCATCGGCGAGCACCGGCGCTGGGACTACATCAACGCCGTCTCGGCGCAGCAGCCCCGCCGGGCGCTGGGCGTGCTCCACGACTTGCTGGGGCTGCGGGCGCCCAAGCAGATGATTCTGGCCGACATCGGCACCGCCATGCGGCGGCTGGCCACGGCCAAGGCCGTAAACGACGCGGGGGGCGATACCAAGGAAGTGGCGCGCCGCGCGGGCGTGCCGCCGTTTCGGGCGCGTGAGCTTCACGCGCAGGCTCGGCGCACCTCGCCCCGGCTATTGGAGCGCATGTATGGCGAGGTGGTGCGCACGGATCGTGCGCTCAAATCGACCGGCAGCGAGGAAGACGCGCTGCTTGAGATTCTGACGGCCCGGCTGGCAACCCCGCCGGGTCGGCGCTAGGCGGCTTCCTCCGCCGCGCGTTGGCGCTTCACCAGCCGTTCGAGCCGCCGCGCCGCCGCGTTCCGCGGAATAATCCCGCGCCGCGCCGCGCTGTCCAGCGCCGACTGGGCGGCCCGCACGGCCTCCCCGGCCGCCGCGTCGCCCTCGTCGACGGCCAGACGCGCGCGTCGGACCAGCCGCCGCACCGTCGAGCGCACGCTGGCATTGCGCGTCCGCTTGAATTGCTCGCGCCGCACGTTCTTCGCGCGCGCCTGCTGACGTTTCAGTTCTTTGGGTGAGGGCATGGCCCAACCTGGCGATAGAAAAGACGAGGCAGGCTTCGGTCGCCTGCCGCCCTAATATACCAACGGACCCGGCCCTCCGGCCGCGTCGGTTGGGAGAATCACCGTGCAGCCCACCGTCGCGCTCGTTGGACGCCCCGACAGCGGCGTCGATGAGGTGTTCGACGCCGCCGTCGGATCTCAGGTCGTCGAGTCGCGCGATCGAGTGCCGCGTCGCGTTGGCGCCCTGGGGCTGCCCGATCCCCGACTGACGCGCCTGGCCGACGTCATGGGGTCTCAGTCCGTAGTTCAGGCCCAGCTCACCCTGTGGCACTTCCCCGGACACGGCCTCGGGATTGGCGCCGATGTCAACCCCGCCTGGCTGGGCGAGCTGCGCACCGCCGACGTCCTCGGGTTCGTCGTGCACCCAGCGACGGGAAACGACGTGGTGACCGCACTGCGCAGCAGCGCCGATGATCTGGCGGCCGAGCTGGCGCTGTGGGATCTCGAGGTCCTCGACGGGGCCGCCGCGCGCGCCCACGAGCGCGCCACCCAGGGCCCGCGCGTCGAGCGGCGCGAGGCGCAACACACCCTTGAGCTGCTGAACCGCACGCGCGAGCAGCTCGCGGCCTCCGCGGTCCTCGACACCTCGGCGCTCACGCCCGACGACCGGCGCGCGCTGCGCGGGTTTGGGCTGTTTGCCGCCAAACCCCGCGCGGTGATTGCCAACGTTGCCGACCTCGACGCGTCCGCCGCGGCCCGCGCGACCGCCAACCGCTCCGCCTTCGCCGTCGTCGCCGGCGAGACCGAGGCCGAGATCTGGTCCCTGGAGCCCGACGACGCTCAGGCATTCCGCGAGGACCTTGGCCTGCCGGGCACCGCCGCCGACCGCGTCGGAGCCGCCGTCATGCAGGCGGCCGGGCTGCACGTGTTCTATACCGCCAATCGCGCCGCCGCCACGGCCTGGCTCCTGCCGGTGGACGGCACGGCGCTAGACGCCGCGGCCACGATTCACAGCGACTTCGCCCAGCGCTTCATCGGTGCCGACGTCGCGCCGTGCGACGAGGTCATTGCCGCCGGCGGTCTCGCGCCGCTACGCGCCGCCGGCCGTCTCCAGCGCGTCGGGCGCGACCATGTGCTCGCCGACCGCGACGTCCTTCACATCCACTTCAGCCGCTGACGCCGCGGGCGCCGGCTGCGCGCCTCCCACGATCTCCTGCAACGAGTCCAGGCCATGATCGCGGGCGTATGCCGCCAGGCCGTCCGTGATGGTTTCCGCCGTGCGAGGCTCGCGAAACGTCGCCGTGCCCACCTGCACCGCCGCCGCCCCGGCGAGCAGGAATTGCAGCGCGTCCTCGGTCGAGGCGATCCCCCCGATACCCACGATCGGCACGTCCACCACCTGCCGCGCCTCATACACGAAGCGCAGCGCCACCGGGCGAATGGCCGGTCCCGAGACGCCGCCGCTGCCGGCGCCCAGGAAGGCCCGCCGTCGCTCCACGTCGACCACCAATCCCAGGATCGTATTGATCAGCGAAATCGCGTGCGCCCCCGCGTCCTCGACCGCCCGCGCAATGGGCCGGATATCGCCGATGTTGGGCGAAAGCTTCGCGATCACCGGCAGCTCCGTGCCGGCGCGCACCGCCGCCACCGTGGCGGCCGCGGCCTCAGGCGTGGCCGAGAAATCCAGCCCGCCGGCCACGTTGGGGCACGACAGGTTCGCCTCGATGGCGCACACGTTGGGCAAGCCGTCGAAGGCCCCCGCCAGGGCGGTCCAGCTTGCCGCGTCGTGCGCGGAAACGCTCACCACGACCGCGCACGGCAGCTCGCGCCAGATCGGCGCCTTCTCGCGCAGGACTCCTGCGATGCCCGGATTCGGCAAACCGATGGAATTGAGCATGCCGGCCGGCGTCTCCACTGTGCGCGGCGTCGGGTTGCCCTCGCGCGCCTCCGGCGTGACCGTCTTCGTGACGATGGCGCCGAGCCGGCTCAGGTCGACTAGGTCGCGGTACTCGTCCCCAAAGCCAAAGGTGCCCGAAGCCGTCAGCACCGGGGAGCGCAACACCAGACCGTCGCGATGGGACGGCGCGAGATTCACCGTCAGCGCGGGCGCGATCCCAGCCAGGGCCTTCCACACATCGAACGCGTCAACCACGCGACGCTAGCACACGCGCCTCGCGGCTCAGTTGCAGGCGCAGCCGTTCTGGCTGCCCTTTGGACACGCAACGAACAATGTCCGTCATTCCCGCGAAGGCGGGAATCCAGACTGCACTCGCTCGTAGTCCGGCCCAACGGACCGGCGGCGACATGCGAGCCCCTCGGCTAAACTGACGGGCCATGGAGCCGTTCTTCCGCCACATCCTCGAACACACCGGCCGCGGTGAGCGCGTCGTCGCCGCGTTGGTGGTCGGCAGCCGCGGCTCGACCCCGCAGCGCATCGGCGCGCGCATGCTGTTCTTCGAGGACGGATCGAGCTGGGGCACCGTCGGCGGCGGCTGCGTCGAGTCCGACGTGCGGGCCAACGCCCGTCGAACCCTGGCCGACGGCCGCGCGCGGAACATCGAAATCGACCTCGTCGACGACCTGCGCGGTGAAGGCGACGTGTGCGGCGGCACGCTCGACGTGCTGATCGAGCCATGGGAGGCCTCAGCCGCGGCGGCGGCATGACCAACGACGCGGCAGAGGCGGCGGTACGCGCCATCGCCTCCCGTACACCCCAGGTTTTTGTCTACGTCGCCGGCGTGCGCGGTGTGCCGGGCGTCGAGCTCGGTCTCACATTGCGTTACGAGGCCGACGACCGTCTCTTCGGCGCCCTCGGCTCCCCGGCCCTCGATGCGGCCGTCGCCCGAGACGCGGCTGACGCCCTGCGGACCGGCGAGCCGGTCACGCACACCTACGCGCCCGACGGCAGCGCCTCGTCGCGGCGCGCCGCGGCCTACGTCAAGGTTTTCTTCGACCCCATCGTCCCCACGCCGCGGCTCGTCATCGCCGGCGCCGGACACATTGCCCAGCCGCTGGCCCTCTGCGCCAACCTGCTGGAGTTCGAGACCTGGGTCGTGGACGATCGCGCCGACTACGCCAACCGCGAGCGCTTTCCCACCGCCGACCGCGTCGTCGTGGACCCGATGCACGAGTTCTTCACCGAGTTGCGCGTCGATCCGGCCACCTACGTCGTGCTGGTTACGCGCGCTCACCGGTACGACGAGGAGTCCCTGCGCCTGCTGGTGGACACGCCCGCGCCCTACATCGGCATGATCGGCAGCCGCCGCCGCGTGCACATCGTGCACCAAACGCTGCTGGCCGAAGGCGTCTCCCCCGACAAATTCCGCCGCGTCTACGCCCCAATCGGCCTGGACATCGGCAGCCGCACGCCCGCCGAGATCGCCCTGGCCATCATGGCCGAGATCGTGAATCTGCGGCGCGGCGGCCGCGCCTCGCACCTGTCGCTCGAGCTGTTCCGCAACGCAGGCGACACCGCCTAGAGCGAACTCTCCACCCCGGACCGACGGCAGCCCCCTGCGTACACTGCCGCCCATGGCGACCGAGCAACGCCCGCGCCTGATCGTTCTCGACGTAGCATCCCTGCTGCACCGGGCCTATCACGCGGTGCCCAAGCACTTCGCCACCGCCTCCGGCGAGCCAACCAACGCCGTCTTCGGCTTCACGACCACCCTCTTGCGCATCGTCGACCTGCTCGCGCCCACCCACGCCGCCGCGGCCTTCGATCTCCCCGGCAAGACATTTCGCGACGACATGTTCGAGGAATACAAGGCGGGCCGACTCGAGACCGACGAGGCCCTCGTGGTGCAGTTTGGCCGCGTGCGCGAGCTGCTCGACGTGTTCGGCATCCCGACGTACGACCTTGAGAGCTACGAGGCCGACGACGTGCTCGGCACGCTGGCGGTGCAGGCCGAGCGGGCCGGGTTCGATGTGTTCCTGGTCACCGGGGACCGCGACGCCTATCAGCTCGTGACACCCCACGTGCGGGTGCTCAGCAGCAACCCGCGCACCGGCGAACCGGTGATCTACGACGCGGCGGCGATCCGCAAGCGCTGGGGCGTCGAGCCGGATCAGGTCGTGGACTTCAAGGGCCTGGTGGGCGATTCCTCCGACAACATCCCCGGCGTCACCGGCATTGGCGAGAAGACCGCCTCGAAGCTCCTGCGGCAGTTTCGGGACATCGACGAGATCTACGCGCACCTCGACGACGTGGCGCCGGCTGCCCGGCGGCGGCTCGAAGACCAGCGCGATCGGGCCGAGCTGTCCCGCGAGCTGGCGCGCATCGTCACCGATCTCCCGGTCGCCTTCGATCCCGATCGGACGCGCCTGTGGCAGGCCGACGCCGAGGCAACGACGGCGCTCATGCAGGAGCTCCAGTTCCGCACCCTGATGGACCGCCTGCCGTTCGGCCTCGCGGATCCGGCGGCGGACGACGGCGCCCCGGCGGCTGCCGAAATCACGCCGCGGATCGTCGACGCTTCCGCGGCCGCCGACGAGCTTGGCGAACGACTGCTCACCGTCGAGCGTGCGGGCGTCTTCCCGCTGCTGCGCGATACCCGCACCGGTCCCGAACTCTGCGGCCTGGGCGTCGCCTGGGACGGCGCCTCGGCCTACGTGCCCTGCGCCCCCAACGACGCAAGCCTCCTCAGCTCGCTCCGCGAGTGGCTGGCCTCCGCCGACCACGACAAGGTTGTGTTCGACTCCAAGCTGCTGCGCCGCGGCCTCGCGGGCTGCGGGGTCGACCTCGGCGGGGTGCAGCTCGACCTGCTGCTGGCGGCCTATCTGGTTGACGCCGACGCCACCCCGCAAACCATCGACGATCTGGCATTCCGGCGCCTGGGGGAGACCTTGGCGCCGCCGATGGTCGACGCCCCGCCGCCGAACACGCTCGCGACGCTGTCGCCCGAAGAGATCGCGCAGCCGCTGGCCGTGCGCGCCGACGCCTGCCTGCGCCTCGCACCCGGCCTGGAACAAGACCTGGACGCCAACGACCTGACGCCCATCCTGCGAAACGTCGAGATGCCGCTGGCCGCCGTGCTGGCCGACATCGAAAGCCGGGGCGTGGCCATCGACGTCGACGCGCTGCGGGAACTCTCGCAGGCCATGCAAGGCGAAATCGAAACCCTGGCCGCGGCCATCCACGCCGACGCCGGCGGACCCTTCAACATCAACTCGCCGAAGCAGCTTGGACCCGTGCTGTTCGAGAAGCTGGGGCTGCAGGCGGGCCGCCGGACCAAGACGGGATTCTCCACCGCCAGCGGCGTGCTCGAAGATCTGGTCGACGCGCACCCCATAGTGCAGCGGGTGCTCGACTATCGCGCCGTCACCAAGCTCAAGTCCACCTACGCCGACGCGCTGGCCAACCTCGTCGTTCCCGAGACCGGACGCATCCACACCAGCTTCAACCAGGCGGTGGCCGCCACGGGTCGGCTCTCCTCGGCCAACCCGAATCTGCAGAACATCCCCATCCGCACCGCGCGCGGACGCGAGATTCGGCGGGCGTTCGTCTCCGGCGCCGACGACCTCGCCCTGCTGGCCATCGACTATTCGCAAATCGAGTTGCGGGTGCTGGCGCACGCGAGCGAAGACGAGGCCATGTGCGCGGCGTTTCAGGAGGGGCAGGACATTCACGCCGCAACCGCCGCGCGTCTCTACGGCGTGGGTATCGCGGACGTGACCTCGGACATGCGCCGCCTGGCCAAGACCACGAACTTCGGCATCGTCTACGGCATCAGCGCCGCAGGGTTGGCGCAGCGCACCGAGATGACCTTCGAGGAGGCGCAGGCGTTCATCGACACCTATTTCGCCACCTATCCCGGCGTCAAGGCCTACATGGACCGCACCATCGCCGAAGCCCACGAGCGCGGGTACGTCCAGACGATGCTCGGGCGCCGCCGCTACCTGCCAGGTCTCAAGGCGCGCGTCTTCCACCAACGCGCGGCCACCGAGCGCGTCGCCATCAACATGCCCATCCAGGGCGCCGCCGCGGACATCATCAAGATCGCCATGATCCAGTTGGCTCAGGAGTTGCAGCTCCACGCCCTCGCGGCCCGCATGCTGCTGCAGGTCCACGACGAGCTGGTGCTTGAAGTGCCGCGGGACGAGCTCGACGCCGTGATTCCGCTGGCAACGGAAAGCATGACCCAGGCCTACCCGCTGCGCGTGCCGGTGGTCGTCGACGCGCGCGTGGGCGCCAACTGGCGCGACATGGAGGAGCTGTAGCTCAGACGCCGCACGGCGCGGGCAACCGCTTCTTCGGCGGTCTGGCCCCCTCTCCCTTGATGGGAGAGGGATGGGGTGAGGGTGAAGCCGCCGCCGGGCGCATGCTGCCGCCACAAACCTGCGCCGATACCGGTCCCACGCGGTGACCGGTCGCCGTGCGATACTGGGGTGTGGGATTGACGCCTCGCTGCCAGCGGCTGCTCATAGATGACCTTGAGTCCCACCACCGGTCACCGTGGCGTTCCCGAGTTGGCATATCCGCACCCGTTCATTCGTGAAAGTCACGCTCGTCTACGGATTCCTCGGCGCCGGCAAGACCACGTTGCTGCGCCGATTGATCCCGCGTCTCCAGCCCCTGGGCCGCATCGCCGTGCTAGTCAACGAGTTCGGCCGGGAAGGCATTGATCAGCACGTGCTGCGGTCGGCCGACGTGAGGGTCCGCGAGCTCACCGGCGGCTGCATCTGTTGCGAGGTCCGCGGCGACCTGCTCGCAGCGCTGGTCCAGATCGGCCGTGAGGTGGCGCCGGAACGGCTGGTCGTCGAGCCCACCGGCCTCGCCGCGCCCTACATGCTGGGCCAGGTGTTCACCCAGGCCGAGGTGCGCGATCTCGCGCAGGTCGACTCGGTGGTGACGGTCGTTGACGCGTCCAGACACGCGGTCGCCCGCCAGGCGTTTGGCGACTTCTACGTGGACCAGATACGCGTGGCCGACGTGCTCGCCATCAACAAGGCCGACATCGCGACGCCGGAGCAGATCGAGACCGCGCGCGATGCCGCCCGACAGCTCAATCCCGACGCCGCCCTGGCCGTCACCAGCCATGCGGACATCGACCTCGATCTCATCCTGGCCGCCACCGCCGCGCCGCGCCCTGCCCCCGCCGCGGCCAACGGCGACCACGGTCACGGGGAGCAACCCGAGCTCTCCACGCTCGGGCTCGAGCGCGCCACGCTCCAGCCCGGGCCGCTCGCGCGCAACCACCTCGACCGCTGGCTGGCCGCCCTCGCCCGCGGCGCTTTCGGTGACGTGGTTCGCGCCAAGGGCATCGTGCGAGCGGACAACGCCACGCTGCTCGTCGACGTTGTAATGGGGGGCGTGGAAGTCCGGACGTTCAGGCCGACGCCGGCACGCTTTGAAATCATCGGCCGCAATCTCGATCCTCGATCCATGGAGAAGTCTCTCGCCAATGGCAACACGCACATCCCGAGCCCGTCGCTCACGTAGCAGCAAACCCGCCAGTCCAGCGCCCGCCGAGGGCGAGGCCGCCGCGGCCGAGGCGAACCCCGCCGAAACCGCCGACAAGGCCAACGGCAAGCTGCCCTCGCACCTCACGCACCATCGCCGCATCGCCCGCAACCTCAACGGGCTGCTCGAGAACTACGGCGAGTTGCGGCGTCAGGTCGTCCAGATCGAGCGCACCTACAAGCGCGGCGACAAGGACCTCGACGCCCGCATCTTTCAGCTCACCACGCGGCTCGATGCGCTGGAGAAGAAGCTGAACGACTTCGATCAGGAGATGATCGGCGTCACGTTTGAATCGAATCTGAAGATCCGCGGCAACGCCGACGCCATCGAAGCCCTCTGGGACGCGCTGGAGGCGGGCGGGGGACCCAAGGCCGTCGCCAAGCGTCGGCGCGAGGCCGCGGAGCGTGAAGAGGCGCGCCAGGACGGCATCGAAAAGCAACTGCAGGAGATGCTCGACAAGGATCGCCAACCCAAGCCGACACCGCGACGACGAAAGGTCACCAAAGCCTCATGAAACGACTCTCACCCATCCCCGAAGACTTCGCGCCCGACCCCGAGTCCGCCGGCAACGCGGAAGACGACCTGCGCGCGCTGATGGATGAACTGAAGGACGCCGTGTCGGCGCCGCGCGCGACCGAGCGCGACCTGGCCGCCGCAGCCAAGGCCCTGTCCCGGGCCGCCGGCGCCCTGCACACATCCAACGGCGCGTCGGACTACGGCCCCAAGCTGCGCCTCGGCGTGTTTTTGGATACGGCCAACCTGACGGATCGAGGCACCGACGACCCGATTCGCGTGGACTTTGCCAAGCTTCTGGCCCACGTCAGTGAAGGCCGCCGCATCGTCCACGCGCGGGCCTATTGCCCCATATACGCCGACTTCAACGGCCGGCTCGAGCACCAACGATCGGTCACTCCCGTCTGGGACATGGGCTACGACATCGTCACCAAGCCCATCAAGGTCTTCGCAGACGGCACCCGCAAGGCCGACCTTGACCTGGTCCTGGTGGTGGACGCGATCCGGCGTTTGCCGACCATGGACGTCGTCGCCCTCATGTCCGGCGACGGCGACTACGTGCCGATGGTCGAATACCTGCGGGAGCACGGCGTGCGCGTCGAGGTGTACTCGTTCGCCGACGCCATCGCCGAAGAGCTGCGCCTGGCCGCCAACGCCTGGCACGACATCACCGCCCTGACCTCGGTGCACGTGGGCGCCCCGGCCGCCACACGGAGCCGCAGCCGCGCCGGCGCGTCGGCCCCCAGCGCCTGACCGGTCATGGCGCGACCACCGGTGCTGATATGAGCGGCCGCCGACGGCGGCGCCGGCCGCGACGCGCGTCGTCGGGAACGTCGCGCCGTCCGTGGCGCCGGGTGCGCCGCTGGTTCACCGTGACCCGCATCTGGGCCGTCATTTCGGTGATCGCCGTGATTCTGCTGGTCGCCTCGCTCATCATCACGCCGGGTCTCACCGCTGGGAACTAGCACGCCGTCGCCCCCAGGTGAGGTATCACCGCGGCGGGGACGCGGGGCGCGCGCCGCCCGCTCACGCGGCTGGACCATCCTCCGCGTCGGCGGCACCGCCATCACCCTCGACCCAAGCTGGCTCATCATCTTCGTCATCATCGCCTGGATGACGTCGGAGTCGGTGATCCCGGTGCGGCTCTTCGAGTCCGCCGCCCAAGCGGGCCTCGCCCCGCCACCGCCGGGATCGCAGGCGAGCTACTGGGCCGGCGGGCTGCTGGCCAGCGTCGTCTTCTTCGGCTCGATTCTGGCCCACGAGGCGGCCCACGCGCTCATGGCCGTGCGTCGCGGCATCGCCGTGCCCCGGATCAGGCTCTTCGTGTTCGGCGGCGTGGCCGAGATCTCCCAGGAGCCGCGCGCCGCCGGCCAGGAGTTTGCCATCGCCATCGTCGGCCCGCTCGCCAGCGCCGCCATCGGCGGCGTGTTTCTGGCCCTGGCCCAGGCGCTGCCGCCGGCCACCGTGCCGCGCGTGACGGCGCAGTGGCTGGGCGAGATCAATCTCTACCTGGCCGCCTTCAACCTGCTGCCGGGCTTTCCGCTGGACGGCGGACGCGTGTTGCGGGCCGTGGTTTGGGGTATCACGCAGAACGTGCACACGGCCACGCGCGTCGCCAGCCTGGCCGGCGCCGGTTTCGGCATCCTCCTCATCCTGTTCGGCGTCGTGCAGTTCGTCGCGTTCCGCGCCGGCGGCGTGCAGGCGCTGTGGGCGGTGTTCATCGGCTGGTTCCTGTGGTCGGCCGCGCGCTCGGCGCTGCGCGAGGGCGCCATCCGGCAACGGCTCAGCGCTTTGGTGGTGCGCGACGTGACGCGGGCGTTCACGCAAGCGCCGTTCGCCCACGACGCCGTGATCGCCACCGTCGAGGCAAGCGTCAGCGCTGAGAATGCTCCTCCGGTCTGGCCCGTGGCGGACGCCACCGGCGACGTCTATGCCATGGTCGCCACGCGTGACATCGCCGCCGTGCCGCCGTTTCTGCGGGAGACCACGCGCGTGAGCGATATCGCGCGGGAGATCGACCCGGACGACGTGCTGGAGCCGGACCGGCCGCTCGACGGCGTGCTCGAGGACGCCCAGCGTCGCCATCGGGGCTACTACGTGGTCAACGCCGGAGGTCGGGTCGCCGGCTGGGTGTACGTCGGCGACCTGCTCCGCGCCGGTCGTCCGCGGCGCGCCGGACGCCAGGGGGCCTAACCGGCCCGCAGGCCGCCTTCCGCGGTCCACTATCATCTAGGCAGACCTGAATCGGCGCTGGGAGTACGTGGTGGCCGCAGCAAACAAATCCGCCGTCTTGATCGATCTCGCCTCGTTGCAGGCCCTCTCGGCGAACGGCGGGGGCCAGATCGACTTTCAGCAGCTCCGCGACCGGCTCACGGGCGACACCAACCTGGTGCGCGCCACGGCCTACGGCACCGAGCACGAGGGCCAACCCACCCCGCTCTTGGACCTCGGCGGCCTGTCCCGGGCCGGCTACAAGCTCGTGACCAAGCGGCTGCGGCGCCGCGACGACGGCACGCTCTATGCCAGCGTGCACGTCGAGATGACCGTCGACGCGCTCGACCTCACGCCCTACATCGACCGCCTCACGCTGGTAACCACCGACCCGGACTTCGTACCGCTCATTGAAGCCGTGCAGCGCCGCGGGGTGCGGGTGCAGGTTGTGGCGAGTGGAGCGGGGCGCAGCCAGCCGCTGGCCGCCGCGGCCGACGAGACGCTGGAGCTGGACGACCTGCTGTCCGATGTCGTGCGGCCTGAACGCCCGCGCCGCGACCGCCGCCGCCCCACGCCGCCGCGCGCCGCGCCCGGTGAAACGGCGCGAGCGCGGGTGCCCGATCGGCCCGACGAGGAGCCCCAGCCGCGCCGTCCGGCGCTGGCGCGGGCGCCCGATCGGCCCGATGAGCAGCCCCCGCCGCGTCGTGCGGCGCCCCCGCAGCCCCGGCCTCCCGCCACGCCCCCACCCAGCGCGAAGCCCGAGCCCAAGCCCGAGCCCGCGGCGGCGGAGCCGCCGCCTGCCCCTCCCCCGCGGCGTGAGCGCCTGACTGCCCTGCCCGGGGAGCGGTTGAGCGGACGCGCCGGGCCTCGACCCGACGCCCCGGACTAGCCTCGCGGCGCCGTGCGCGTAGGCATCGCAGCCACCATGTGGGGTGATGCGCCGTTTCGCACCGTCGCCCAGGAAGCCCGCGACGCCGGATATGCCGGGCTCGAAGGCGGCGCCAGCGACCTGGTGGGCGACGCGCCGCTCGCCCGCCGCATCGTCTCGGACGACGGCCTGCCGCTCGTTGGCGGACGCTTCGCGGCCAACTGGTTCGCCCCGGAGTACCACGACGTCGAGCTGGATCAGCTCAGGCGCGTGGCGGAGTTTCTGGCCGACCTCGACGCCTCCTACGTCGTCGCGGCCGCCCACGCGGCGCCGGAACGCTGGGCGACCGCGGGCCACGGCGACCCCGCCG
The DNA here is from genome assembly GCA_034428595.1 of Chloroflexota bacterium. Taxonomy (GTDB): domain Bacteria; phylum Chloroflexota; class UBA11872; order UBA11872; family UBA11872; genus JAJECS01. Next base: position 55,644 of record DAOUHO010000072.1, read on the forward strand.
AGGAGCTGCAGCCGGACCAGTGGGGCCACCTCGCCGAGTGCCTCGCCCGCGCCACCGACATCTGCGCCCAGGAATTCGAGCTCCAGGTCGTCTTTCGCAACCAGCTCGGCTCGCACGTCGAAACCAGCGCGGAGCTCGATCGGCTGCTGTCACTCACCGACCCCACGTCGCTGATGCTCGCCGTCGACGTCGGCTACCTCTTCTATCTGGGCTCCGACCCGCGCGCCTTCATCCGCGACCGCATCGAGCGGGTAGCCTACGTCATCCTCAAGGACGTGGACGCCGACCTCCGCGACCGCCACCTGGCGCAGGGCGGCACCCTGCCCGCCTTCGTCCACCAGGGCGGTTTTCCAGAGCTCGGCGGCGGCCACGTCGACCTGGAAGGCATCCTGGAGATTCTCGGGACCGGCGACTATGACGGCTGGCTCGTCGTCGATCAGGACCTCACGCTGCGCGATCCCGCCGCCAGCGCCCAAATTAGCCGGGAGTGTCTCGTGCACCTGGGGCTCGACCTCGAATCATGACGCGCGTGCTTGACCGCCGCTCGGTCGTGCGCGGCGCCGCCGGCCTGATGGGCGCGGCCCTGCTGGCGGGGTGCGGCACGGAGCCGGTGCGCCGCACGGCCCCAAGCCCTCTGCCCCTCGCCAATGTCGAGCCCTGGGGCGCCAACGTCTTCCTGGACGACGAGAACGAAGCCTGGAAACGCCGCCACAGCCTGGAGCTGTTGAGCCACGCCGGCGTCCGCTGGATTTTTCAGCGCATCGGCTGGGACGCGGTCGAGTCGGTTGGTCAGGGACTGTTCGTCAATCCCCAGCGGCGCGAGAGCAGCTGGGACCGGTTCGACGACATCGTCGACCGCGCCCTGGAGCTGGGCATCTCGGTCGTGGCCCGCATCGAGCGCTCGCCGCAGTGGGCGCGGCCCGGTCGCGATAGCCCCACCGCACCGCCCGCGGACCTCGACGATTTCGCGACGTTTCTGCGGGCCCTCGCCGAGCACTACCAGGACCGCATCCAGCACTTCCAGATCTGGCACGAGCCCAACCTGGCCGTCAACTGGGGCGGCGCGGCGCCGGACCCGGCAGGCTATGCCGAACTGCTGCGCGTGGCCCACGACACGCTGAAGTCGGTCGATGACCGCCTCGTCGTCGCCGCCGCGCAGCTGGCCCCCACGCTCGAAAACAACCCGCGCGCCGCCAGCGATCTTGCCTATCTGCGGCGGATCTACGACCACGGCGCCGCGGAGACGCTGGACATTCAGGCGGCGGCGGCCTTCGGCATGGAGTACTCCCCAAGCACGCCGGCGGACCCGCGCGTGCTCAACTTCCGCCGCGTCGAGTTGCTTCGCAATCTCATGGTGGAATACGGCCGCAGCGACGCCCCCGTCTGGCTCAGCGCCTACGGCTGGAACGCTGCGCCGCCCGACCTCGAGGTCTCGCAACCAGCCTGGCGACGCGTCGAGGAGGCGCAGCAGGCCGCCTGGACCGTCGACGGCGTGCGCTACGGCCTGAGCAACTGGCCCTGGATCGGCGTCTTCGGCATCTGGTTCTTCCGCCAGTCCTTCGCCGCCCTCGGACCCGACGACGCCTCCTACTACTTCCGCATGGTCGACCCAGACTTCACGCCGCGCCCGGTCTACCGCGCCGTCCAAGAAGCGGCCACCGGCCACACGGACCTCTAGCGCCAGCGCCGATGCCGGATCATTGATGCGGCGCGCGCGCATTTGGCGGGCCGTCCTTGCCGCCGTGGGCCTCGGGCTGCTCGGCGTGGTCACGGCTGCGCTCCTGGGCTGGGCCGCCGTCACCGAGCGCGGGGTGACCTTCGGCCTCGCCGAGCTGCCGGAGCTGCGCCATGCCGACGCCCCGGCGATCGGCGCCAACACCTTTCTCCATCGCGAGGCCGACCCGGCAAAGGTTGAGCGCGAGCTCGAGCTCCTAGCCCGCGCGGGGATCGGCCTCATTCGGCAGGAAATCCAGTGGATCGAAATCGAGCCGCACGCCAAGGGTGTCTTCATCGACAACCACGGCGAAGATTCCTGGGCCAAGTACGACCGCATCGTCGATCTGGCGCAGGGATTCGGCATCGAGATGCTCGCCCGGCTCGACCGGCCGCCGCCCTGGGCCACGCCCGGATTCAACCCGCAAGACCACCCGTCGATCCAGATGCCGCCCGCGGACGTCACCGACTTTGCGGACTTTGCCGCGGCGGTGGCTGCGCGCTACCGCGGCAAGGTGAAGTACTTCCAGATATGGAACGAGCCCAACCTGTTCGGCGAGTGGGGCGGCCGGCCGCCGGACCCCGCCGCCTACCTCGACATGCTGCGCGAGGTCGGCGCGGCCGTGCGGGCTGCCAATCCCGACGCGGTCATTGTCCTGGCCGGGCTGGCGCCCACCATCGAAACCGGGCCCGACAACCTCAGCGACCTGTTGTTCCTGGAGCGGCTCTATCAGCTGGGCGCCAAGGGCGCGTTCGACGTGGCCTCCAGCATGTCCTACGGCCTATTCACCGGCCCCCGCGATCCGCGCATCGAGGCGCCGCGGACAAACTTTCCCCGCGCCGTGCTCTGGCGCGAGATCATGGAGGCCCACGGCGACGCCGGCACGCCGATCTGGGCTTCGGAGTACGGCTGGATGTCGCTGCCCCCCGGCTGGCAGGGTAACCAAGGGATCTGGGGCAATCACTCGGCGGCGGACCAGGCGGCCTGGACCGTGGACGGCATCCGGCGGGCGCGTGAGCAGTGGCCCTGGCTGCCCACCATCATCATCTGGGCCTCGCGCTGGCCGCACGACACCCACCCGGATGACCCCACGCCGTTCTTTGGGCTGCTCACCAAAGACCTCCAGCCACGCGACCCGCTGCTGGCCCTGGAACGGGCCCACGCCGCCGCGCCAAACGCCGGCATCGGCCTCCATCAGGAAACCCACGACGCCTTCAGCTTCGATGGACCATGGCCGCGGGCGCCCAGCGACTGGGCGTCGCTCGGATTCCATCGCCAGACCGGGCAGCCCGACGCGCGGCTGGAGCTGCGATTCGAGGGCGACTCCGTCGGCCTGCTCACGCGGCGCGGTCCCGACATGGGACAGGTGCGCGTGCGTATCGACGGCCACAGCGCCCTCGCCGACGCCCTGCCGCGCAACGCCGCCGGCGAGGCGATGCTGAACCTCTACGCCCCCGAGGTTGAGCGGCTGGCGCGCATCCCCATCGCCCGCGGGCTGTCCCAAGGCCCGCACGTGCTGGAACTGACGGTGATGGCCGAGCGCGACCCGCGATCGTCGGGGGGACTGGTGATCGTCGACGGCGCGCTGGTGGGCAACTCGCGGCCGCTCTGGCCCTACGCCGGCGTGGCGGGCGCCTGGGCGCTGGCGCTGGCCGTGCTCGTCTGGGCCGTTGGCGGTCGCGCCGTGCGCGCCGCCGCGCGGCTGTCGTTCGCCTCCGTCATTCCCGCGAAGACGGGAATCGATCGGCGTCTGCCGCTCGGCCTGCACGTCGGCGAGGTGGCCGCCGTCGCCCTGGCCGTGGTGTTCGCCCTGCTGCCCGACGGCACGCCGACATCCGCCTGGACCCTGGCTCGGCTGGTGCTGGCGGCGGCGCTCGGCGCGCTGGCGCTGGCGCGCCCGCGTCATGTGGCCCTCGCCGCCGTCGCCGCAATCCCGTTCGTCGGCGTGATTGCGCGCACCGGCATCTACGACCGTCCGGTCGGCGAGACGCTCATCGTGATTCTGGTCATCGCCTGGATAGCGCGCGCGCTCGCGCAGCGCCGCTGGCCCTGGCGGTTCGGAGCAGATCGGCGCAGTCCAGAACACGACCCGACACTCCGGCGTCCGGCTCCCTCTCCCCCTGCGGGAGGGGGCGGGGGTGAGGGGTTCGCCTTCGGGTTGATCCGGCGTTTGGCTCCCTCTCCCCCTGCGGGAGAGGGCGGGGGTGAGGGGTTCGCCCCCCGGCTATTCCGGCGTTCGGCTCCCTCTCCCCTTGCGGGAGAGGGCGGGGGCGAGGGGTTGGCCCCCCGGTCATTCCCGCCCCTTCCGTCGTTCCCGCCCCTTCCGTCA
>DAOUHO010000073.1:0-5359 GCA_034428595.1 Chloroflexota bacterium
TGGAGACGCTGTCGTGAGCGCCGCGCAAGAGGTGACGCCGGCCACGGCTGTTGCGACCGACGGCCAGGCGGCGCGCGGGAGCCACGATGCGCCGAAGCCCGGCGATCCGCATGCGCTCATCATCTTCGGCGGATCGGGCGATCTGGCCGGACGCAAGCTCATCCCGGCGCTCTATAACCTCCAGCAGGATGGTTTGTTGCCGGATCGATTCGCGGTGGTGGGGCAGGGGCGTCGCCCCATGGACGACGCCACCTATCGCGCGACGCTGCTCGAGGCGGCGTCGAAGTACTCGCGCAGCGGGGCGCCGGAGCCGGAGCGCTGGGACGAATTCGCCCAGCGGGTGCACTACCTCAGGGGCGACTCGAGCGACGACGAGGGCTTCGACCGCCTGACAGAGGAGCTCCCGGCGCTGGAGGAGGCGCACGGGACCGGCGGCAACCGCATCTTCTACCTGGCCACGCAGCCAAGCCTGTTTCCCGAGGTCATCAGGCGTCTGGGCGCGTCCGGGCTCACCAAGGGACCGGGCACTTGCCGCATCGTGATCGAGAAGCCGTTTGGGCGCGATCTCGAATCCGCCGTCGCGCTCCACGCCATTGCCGGCAGCGTGTTCGATGAGTCCCAGATCTATCGCATCGACCATTACCTGGGTAAGGAGACGGTGCAGAACGTGCTGGTGTTTCGCTTCGCGAACAGCATCTTCGAGCCGGTCTGGAATCGCCGCTACGTGGCCCACGTGCAGATCACGGTGGCGGAGGAAGTGGGCGTCGAGGGCCGGGGCCGCTACTACGAGGAGGCCGGGGCGCTGCGGGACATCATGCAGAACCACATGATGCAGCTGCTGGCGGTGGTGGCCATGGAGCCGCCGGTGGACTTTGGCGCGGATGCGATTCGTGACGAGAAGGTGAAGGTGCTGCGCGCGCTGCGGCGCATGAGCGTGTCCGACGTGCGCAAGCACGTGGTGCGGGCGTCGTATAGCGCGGGACGCATGAATGGCGCGGACGCGCCGGCCTATCGCAGCGAAGACGGCGTGGCGGGCAACTCGCTCACCGAGACCTATATCGCGGCGCGGTGGTTCATCGATAGCTGGCGCTGGCAGGGCGTGCCGTTCTACATGCGCACCGGCAAGCGACTGGCGAAACGCGCCACCGAGATTGCCATTCAGTTTCGGAGCGTGCCGCACCGGCTCTTCAGCGACTCGAGCCCGGACGGCGTGCCGCCGAACCGACTGGTGATGCGGATTCAGCCGAACGAGGGCATTTCGATCACGTTCGAGGCCAAGCAACCGGGGCCATCGGTGCGCGTGCGACCGGTGCGGATGGATTTTGGCTATGGGCAGGGATTCGCCGAGGAATCCCCCGACGCCTACGAGCGGCTGCTGCTGGACGTGATGTTGGGCGATCAGACGCTGTTCATCCGGGGTGACGAAGCCGAGGCGGCCTGGGCCGCGGTGATGCCGGTGCTCTCGGCCTGGCGGTTCGACGAGGGGCATCCGCTGCATTTCTACCAGGCCGGCACCTGGGGCCCCGATGCGGCCGACGACCTGCTGGCGTCGGACGGATTCCGGTGGCGGCGGTTGTAGCCCAGCGGTCCGTCGGAAGCGTTTCGGAGCCACTCTAGAAGGCCCTAACGTACCCACTTCGTCATTCCGAGCGCAGCGAGGAATCTAAGGGGTACCGGACGCAGCGCAGTTTCCGCGGGTTTCTCCGAATGTTCGGACAAACGGCACCGGCCAAGTGGTCTGCGAATTAGCGCGCAGCCACCATGGGTGTTCGTATTTTGTTTGGTATAGTTGTCGGACGGCAGGGCACCGAAAGGCGGCCGTGCCGTGCGACTGGACGTTCGACCCATTGAGTGCCGGTCCGCGCTCAATCGCGTGCGCGGGATGCCGTTCAAGTGGAGCCTGAATCCCTATCGCGGCTGCAGCCACGCCTGCTGGTATTGCTACGCGCGGCAGACGCACACCTACTTCGACCTGGACGGCGGGCGGGATTTCGAGCGGATTGTCTTCGCCAAGATCAACGTCGCCGAGCGGCTGCGGGCGCAGCTTCAGTCGCCGCGCTGGAAACGCGAGACGGTGGCGGTTGGCGCGGCGACCGATCCGTACCAGCCGGTCGAGGGGCGCCTGAAGCTCACGCAGGCCTGTTTGCGTGAATTCCTGGCCGCGCGCTCGCCGATCGGCCTGATTACCAAGTCAACCTTGCTGCGGCGGGACGGCGACCTCTTGCAAGATCTGGCGCGGGCGGCCGGGGTGACCGTCACGGTGTCGATTCCCATTGCCGACGCGAACCTTGCCCGTCGCATCGAGCCAGGGGTGCCGCCGCCCGACGAGCGCTTTCGACTGGTCGCCGAGCTGTCGCGGCTCAAGCTCGACGTGGGCGTGAACATGGCGCCGGTGCTGCCAGGACTGACAGATACCAACGACGCGATCGAGGCGGTGATGCGACGGGCGTGCGATCACGGCGCGCGGCGCGTGGGCGTGATGATGTTGCATCTCGACACGGAGCCGAAGCGCTGGTTCATGCATTGCCTCCGGCGCTATTTTCCGCACCTGGAGCCGCTCTATGCCGGCTTGTATCCGGGTGAGACGCGCTACGTGGACCAATCGATCTCCGACGAGTTGCGCGCGCGGGCGCAGGTACTGCGGGAGACGGTTGGCGCCCCGCGAGAGTCGCTGCCGGTGCTTCGCCCGCCGCCGCCGCCGGCGCAGCTAGTCCTGGCGATGTGATCGAACCGGGTTCGCGAGTTGGTCGAGCCAGTCGCCTACCTCGCGCTGTGAGCGCAGCCGCACCGCCTGCCCGCCGCGATGCTCAAGCTCCGCGGCGAGGCGGATGAACTGTCGCCGCCGCTGTCGGTGGACGCGGAGATTCCAAATCCAAGGGCTCTCGCAGCTCAGGACCGAGTGTCGAAAGGACTCGCGCTGCGTGCCCCAGAGCGGCTCGCTCGACCCCACGCGCCGCAGGCTGCACCACAGTGCGCGCCAGGTTGTTACCCACAGCGGCAGGTCCAGCCAGACCAGCATCTCGACTTGTGGCCAGTACACCGCGCGAGCCTTCCGGTAGTTGCCCTCCACCACCCAGGCGTCGCCCGCCAAAGCGCGCCGCACCGCGTCTGTGAACTCCTCGTCGGACGGCTCGGCCCAATCCGGATAGATCCAGTGCAGGGCGTCGAGCTCGACGTGCGGCGCATCCACGAAGCGGGCAAGCCGCCGGGCGACAGTCGTCTTGCCTGAGCCCGAAAGGCCGACAACCGATATGCGGCGCGGAAGGCAACAACGATCGGCCGCTTCTCGATCCATCGTTCGGCTCAGGACGAACGCTAGTCTAGGCCGCGGCGAGGCGAATCAGGCTGGTCAGCTGCCCGGCGGCCAGGGCGTCCAGTCGCACGTGGGCCGCGGCCATCTGCTTGGCGAGCTCCACCAGCGAGCCGCTGCGGTTGTGGCGGCGGTCGGCATCGACGACGAGCGCCGGCACCCGCTCGCGCGCAATGGCGCCGGCGGAACGAAGCGCGTCCGAGATCGGATCGGAGCCCGCGGCCAGCCCGACGTTGGCGACGCCGTCGGTCAGCAGGATCAGGATGGGACGAAGTTGAGCGTCGCGCGCGCGCTCGCGCTCGACCACGAGGCGAGCCAGCTCCAGCCCGTGAGCCAGCGGCGTGCGGCCGCCGGTGGGCAGCTCGTGCATGCGGGCGTGAGCCACGTCCAGGCTCGAGGTCGGGGGCACGGTCTCGTAGGCCTCGGTTTTGCGAAAGGTGATGACCCCGACGCGGTCGCGCCGCTTGTAGGCGTCCGCGAGCAGCGAAAGCACGGCCGACTTGGTGAGCTGCATGCGCCGCTGGGCGGCCATGCTGCCGGAACCGTCGACGACGAACAGCATGAGATTGCCGACCTTGCGCATGCGGCGATGCACGCGCAGGTCCTGGACGTCGATCTGGGGCGTGCCGCGCTGCGGCCGTCGGGCGGCGGCCGCGCGAACGGTGTCGATCACCGCGATGTCGGGCGGATCGTCAGGATCCATGGGCCGGCTGCGCACGGAGTGGCCGCGGCGGCCCTTCACCTCCGCGCTGGTTCGTCGTCCCGTACGCGGCTTCTGGAATGGGATGCGCTCCGGCGCGTTGACGGGCGGCGCGGTGGTGGCCTCTTCGCTGGCAAGCCGTTGGTCCGCCTCGGTGGCCTCGCCGGGCGGGCCGCTCTCGGCGGGACCCGAGGACATGGTCGAGTCGCTGGCGCCGGCGGCTCCGTCGGTTGCGTCGGCGCTGGAGTCGGTGGCTTGAGCCGGAGCGGGCCGCGCCTCGAAGGCTTGGATCGCGCGGTCGAGCTCGTCGGGATCAAGACCCGGCGGTGTGAACGGATCGCGACGGCGGCGGTGGGGCAGCGCCAGCTCCGCGGCGCGGCGCACGTCCTCAAGCGTGACCTCGGTTCGCCCGTCGAGCGCCGCGATCGTGCGGGCGGTCTTGTACATGACGATATCGGCGCGGTGGCCGTCCACGCCCATGGCGTTGGCGATGTGCGTGATCAGCCCCAGCTTGTCGCCGCTCACGTTCACGTCCGGAAGCAAGCCGCGGGCCCGATCGATCAGGGCCATCAGATCGTTGGTCGCCGGGCGCCAGTTTTCCAAGAACGCCGCCGTATCGGTCTCGAAGGCGAGCCGGCGCCGGACGATCTCGGCGCGGGCTTGGGGATCCCGATCGCCCTTGATCTCGGCGGCGAGTCCGAATCGGTCGAGGAGCTGTGGGCGCAGGTCGCCTTCCTCGGGATTCATGGTGCCGACGAGAATGAACTCCGCCGGGTGATGGAAGGCCACGCCCTCGCGCTCGACGCGGTTGACGCCGGACGCCGCGCTGTCGAGCAGCGTGTCGACCAGATGGTCGTCCAGCAGGTTGACCTCGTCGACGTAGAGGATGCCGCGGTGCGCGTCCGCGAGCAGGCCCGGCTCGAACGAGCGCCGGCCGTCCCGCAGCACCGTCTCGAGGTCGATGGTGCCGACGACGCGATCCTCGGTCGCGGATACGGGGAGGTCGACGACACGAACACGCTGGGACTCGGTTTCGATCGAGACGGAGGCATCGCGCTTTTCGCGGCACTCGTGACAGAGGTTGCCGGAGTCCGGATCGCAGCGGTAGCGGCAGGTGGCGACGGTGATGGCCGGGAGGATCACCGCCAACCCACGCACCGCCGTGGACTTGGCGGTGCCCCGCTCGCCGCGAATGAGGACGCCGCCGATGGCAGGATTCACGGCGTTTGCCAGCAATGCCAGCTTCATCCGGTCCTGGCCGACGATCGCCGCGAAGGGATAGGTCACGCCGATGGTGTCGGCGGCGGATTCGGCGGGCATGCTCAACGTGGACGCGGCGGGCGTGGAGC
>DAOUHO010000074.1:0-11764 GCA_034428595.1 Chloroflexota bacterium
CCGAGCGCGTAGCCGCGATACTCGACGCCATCGACTCGCCAGCCCTCAGCTTCAATCTCGATCCGGTGAACTTCATCGGCAGCATTTGGGATGCTTGGCGTCCGAACGCGGTCTTTGATCGCCTGCTCGACGGTGCGCGAGGTCGGATCGTGGCCGCGCACTGGAAGGACTTCACCATTCGCGAGGAGCTTGTGCTGCACGTCGACGAGGTCACGCCTGGGCGGGGCATAGTCGACCACGCGCGATGGCTGGAGCGGCTCAACGCCGCGCAACCGGACGCTTGGGTGCTGCTGGAGCACCTGACGCTCGACCAGCTTGCGCCTGCCAAGGATGCAGTTGATCGGGCGATGGCCAGCGCCGGTCTGGCCTGGGACGCGACGCCGTGACGGCGCTTGCTGGGCGGGTCGTGGTCATCACGGGCGGCGCGTCGGGAATCGGCGCGGCAACCGCGCGGCTGTGCGCGGCGCGCGGTGCGCGCGTGGTAATTGGGGACGTGGACGACGCCAAGGGCGAATCGCTGGTGTGCGAACTCACCGAATCGGGTCTGTCGGCCACTTTCGCCCGCGTCGACGTCACGCGCGAGGCCGACTGCGAAAGCCTGATCCAGACCGCAACCGTTCGTTGCGGGCCGCTAGACGTCCTCATCACCTGCGCCGGAATCCTGCAGGGCGCCTTCGTAAATATCGCGGAGCTTGACGCCGACGTATTCCAGCGGGTGCAGGACGTGAACGTGCGCGGCACTTTCCTCTGCATCAAGCACGCCGTGGCGGCCATGGGCGACCGCGGGGGCACGATCCTCCTGGTCGCGTCGGGGGCCGGCGTGACCAGCCGGAGTTCATCCGTGGCCTATGGCACGAGCAAAGCCGCCGTCCATGGCCTGGGATTCATCGCCCCGGCCCACCTGGCGGAACGCCCCATCCGCATCAACACCGTGTGTCCGTCGATCGTCGACACCCCGCTCAAGCGGGCCAACGTCGAAGACGAGGGACGGGCGCACGGATGGTCGCGCGCGGATGTCGAGGCCGCCCTGGAGCAACTCCGTGATCCCGACGGCGTGGCGCGCGTACTGGCCTTTCTCGCCTCCGACGAGGCCGACTACGTGCGGGGAACTGTGTTCACGGCGTGAAAGAGCTCTATCCGCTCACGGGCGTCGTGCCGATCGTCAACACGCCGTTTACCGAGGACGACAAGCTTGATGTCGTGTCACTCGAACGCCTGCTCGAGGAAGGCATCGCCGACGGCGTGAGCGGCTTCATCGTTCCGGCGGTGGCGAGCGAGGTCGCCAAGCTCACGCCCGACGAGCGGCACGTCTACGTGCGCGAGGTGCTGCGAATCGTCGGCGGCCGCGTCACCGTCGTGGCCGGCGCCAGCGATCCCGATGCCGGCCGCGCCCGCGCCCTGGCCGAGGACGCCGTGGAGCTTGGCGCCGACGGCGTGCTGTGCGCGGTGCCGGTGCCGCTGATCGAGGATCACGACGGGGCCGTGCGCTATTTCCGCGAGGTCGCCCGCGCCGGCATGCGCATGCTCATGATTCAAGACCTGCACTGGGGCGGCTACGGCATGGCGCGCCGCACGCTCATCCAGCTTTGGGACGAGTTGGAGGCCTTCCGCTGCCTCAAGCTGGAGACCGTGCCCTCGGGCGCCAAGACCAGCGAGTTGATCGACGCGACAAATGGACGGCTCACCATCGGCTGCGGCTGGTCGCTGCCGCAGCTGATCGAGGCCCTGGACCGCGGCACGCACTTCACGACCACCACGGCCATCAACCGGCCATTCGTGCACGTCTTTCGGCTGCACCAGGCCGGTCGCCGCGACGAGGCGCGCGAGCTGTTTCATCGCGTGGTGCCGTTCCTGGCCTTCGCGCACCAGTACATCGACATCTCGGTCCACTTCTACAAGCGCTACTGCGTACGCCGCGGCCTATTCGCGTCCGCCCGCGTGCGCGAGCCGATCATGCCGTTCGACGCTCATCACGCACGGGTCGCGGACGAGCTGATCGAGCTGATCTGCGCAATCGAGGACGAGCTGGGTCCGGCTAGTGGAGATGTCGGCATAACGGGGTAGGGGCGAGGCATGCCTTGCCCCTACGACAACGGTGGTCCGGTTCCGTGGGGCCTAGATTCCCGCTCCCCGCATTCGCGGGGACAGGCTTCGCGGGAATGACGGAGGGGCAACGCAAGGGTCGGCTAGCGGGTGACGGGACGGCCCTGCGCCAGCGCCGTGAGGACCTCGTCAGCGGCCTCCAGCGTGCGGTCAATGTCGCTTTCGGTGTGCGCCGCCGAGATGTGATTGCGCTTCAGGGACATCGGCAGCATGTAGAAGCCGCGCTCCAGCATCCCGCGGTGGAAGTCGAGGTACATCTCGTCGTCGTTGCGCAGCAGATCGCGATAGGAAGTCGCCGGCGGGGACATGAAGTAGGTCACGAACACTGAGCCGAACTGGCTGGCGAACGCCTCCATGCCCAGACGCTCGATGATGCCGTCGAGACCGCGCCGCATGCGCTCGCCGAGATCGAACAGCCGTTCATAGAACCCCGGCTGTTCGAGCGCCTCGATCGTGGCCAGGCAGGCCGCCATCGCCAGCGGATGCCCGTTGAAGGTGCCCGAGAAGAAGACGTCGCCGTCGGACGTGTTGAAGTGCTGCATCAGGTCGCGCCGGCCGCAGATCGCCGCGCAGGGATAGCCGTTGGCCATCGCCTTGCCCAGCGTGGTCAAGTCCGGGGTTATGCCCGTGATGGCCTGATAGCCGCCCAGCGCGTGCCGAAAGCCCGTGACCACCTCGTCGAACACCAGCACGACCCCGTGCTCACGGGTCAGCGCTCGCAGGCGCGTGAGGAACTCCTGCTCGGGCATCACCACGCCGATTGCGTGCGGGATGGGTTCCAGAATCACGGCCGCGATGTCGTGGCCGCGCTCGGCCATCACGCGCTCCAACTCCTCCAGGTCGTTCCACTCGAGCACGATCAGCTCGGCGTGAACGTCCGGCAGGATGCCGGACGACAGCGGGTCCAGCCCGCCCACGCGGTCCGCGGGCGAGATCACGTTCGCGAGCAGGTGGTCGTGCCAGCCGTGGAAGTGCCCCTGGAACTTGACGATCGCCCGGCGGCCGGTGGCCCCGCGCACTACCCGCACCGCGTGGTAGGTGGCCTCCGAGCCCGACGTGCAGAACAGCGCCTGCTCGGCCGAAGGCACGTGCTCCACGATCTTCTCGGCTGCCCGGATCTCTAGCTCGCTGGTGCCGACGCCGACGAGGTCAAGCAAGCGCTGTTGCTCGGCCACGCCCGCGGCCACGCTCGGATCCGCGTGACCCAGGATGATTGGCCCAAACGCGGCGTGGTAGTCGAGATAGGCATTGCCGTCCACGTCGTACAGGTACGCGCCCTCCGCGCGGGACCAGACAATCTGCGGCGCGACCTTGCGCAGCGATGTGTTGACCCCGCCTGGGATCACCTGTCGCGCACGGTCGAACAGGGCCGCGGATGCGGCATGCGGCAACGAAGATTCCTGCGTCATTGGCTACGGCTCCGGAGACTCCGCGCCAGCATAGCCCGCGCTCCGCGCTCGCGATTCTAGATACACACAAACAGCGAACAACGCTATCCTATACTTCGAGAAATCCCGCGCGGCTCCATGGGGGGTGCAGGCAATGTCCGGCCATTCCAAGTGGTCGCAAATCAAGCGCCAGAAAGCTGCAAACGACGCGAAGCGCGGGCAGCTTTATACCAAGATCGGGCGCGAGATCACCGTGGCCGTGCAGGACGGCGGCGCCGACCCCAGTGGGAATTTCCGGCTTGAGCAGGCGCTCGCCAAAGCCCGCGCCGCGAACATGCCCAAAGACACGATCGAGCGCTCGATCCAGCGCGGGAGCGGCGGCGGTCCCGGCGAGGACGCCTCGCTCGTCGAGTTGACCTACGAGGCCTACGGTCCGGCGGGCGTCGGGCTGCTGATCGAGGTGGTCACCGACAACCGCAATCGCGCCGTCGCCGAGGTCCGCAATGCCCTGACAAGGCTCGGCGGCACCTTTGCCGATTCCGGCTCGGTGGCCTGGCAGTTCGAGGCGCGCGGCAGTCTGGCGGTTGCGGTCGGAGACGCCGATCCGGAAGAGATCGAGTTGATCGCCATCGACGCCGGCGCCCTGGACGTGGAGGCGGCCAACGGCACGGTGCACGTGGCCACGCCGCCCGCTGACCTGGCGCGCATGCGCCGCGAGCTCAGCGACGCGGGATACCGGATCACCACGGCCGATCTCATCCATGAGCCGACCACGCCGATGCCGTTGGAGGCCACCAAGGCGGCGCAGGCCATGCGCATGGCGGAAGCGCTGGAGGAACTCGACGACGTGCAGCGCGTCTACACCACGTTGGAGATCAGCGACGACCTGCTCGCGCAGTTGGCCTCCTAGCGTCCCCACACGATTCGGCCTGCATGCCTGATCGGGTGACGCTGGGCATCGATCCCGGGACGGCGCGCTGCGGCTTCGGCATCGTTGCGGGACCGCACCCGGCGAGGGCCTTGGACTCCGGGTGTATCGCCACGCGGGCCAAAGACCCGCTTGGGACCCGCCTGGCAACCATCCGCGACGCGCTCGCCGAGCTCATCGAGCGGTTTCCCGTCACCGACATTGCACTCGAGCGCTTGGGGTATGCCCGCCGACTGACAACCGCTGCCCAGGTCGCCTACGCCACGGGTGTGGTCCACCTGGTGGCGGCCGACCACGGCCTGCCCGTGGAGGAGTATGCGCCGCCGGAAATCAAGCTGGCCGTGGCCGGCTACGGCGCGGCCGAGAAGGACGCCGTGCAAGCCATGGTGGTCCGGCTGCTGCGCATGGCCGCGCCGCCGACCTCCGACCACGCCGCCGACGCGCTGGCGACGGCGATCTGCCACCAGCACTCGATCCGCGCGCGCACGCTCGAGCGCACCCTGGGCGTCCGATGATCGGCTATCTGGAAGGCCTGATCATCCGCACCGGCGACGACTCGCTGGTGGTCAAGGTCCACGGCACGGGTCTGGGATTGGAAGTCGTGGTGCCGGCGCGGGCGCGCCGGTCACCCGGGCAGCCGGTGGAACTCCACACGCACACCCACATCGCGTCGGACGGGGCCATCCTTGCCGGCTTCGGCTCCGCGCAGGAGTTGGAGACGTATCGCCACCTGCTTGACGTCACCGGCGTGGGGCCGCGGATGGCGGTGCGGGTGCTTTCCAGTCACCCGGTCGACCGCATCGTGCAGGCGCTCGACGACGAAGACCCGCGACCGTTCCAGGCGGTGTCGGGCATCGGGCGCAAGCTGGCCAACCGCATCATCCTCGAGCTGCGGGGCAAGCTGGTTCCCGAGCCGGGGATACGACTGGGACCAACGGGGACCGATGAGGCGCTCGACGCCCTGGTCGGGCTCGGCTATACGCGCGTCGAGGCGCAGCTGGCGCTGGAGCAGATCGCCGGCGAAGACCTTGACGTGGCGGGCCGAATCGCCGCGGCGCTGCGCATCCTCGGCGCACGAGTCACATCGTGACCGAACGCGTCGTCGCCACCGATGCCGGTGGTGAGGATCGCGGCCTCGAAACCACCCTCCGTCCCGTCAGCCTGGCGGACGATGAATTCATCGGGCAGCCGCGCGTCAAGCGTGGACTGCGATTGATGATCGCGGCAGCGCGGCAACGGGGCGAGCCCATCGACCACATCTTGCTCGCCGGACCTCCCGGCTTGGGAAAGACCACGCTGGCCAACATCATCGCCACTGAGATGGAGGGCCGGCTGCACGTCACGTCCGGGCCGGCGCTCGAACGCCCCGGCGATCTCGCCGCCACCCTGAGCAGCATGGAACCCGGCGAGGTCCTGTTTATTGATGAGATTCATCGGCTGGGAAAGACGGTCGAAGAAATCCTGTATCCCGCCATGGAGGACTTCGCCCTGGACATCGTGGTCGGCGCGGGCAAGCCGCACGCGCGCACCTACCGGCTCGACCTGCCGCGCTTCACCGTCGTCGGCGCCACGACGCGGCACGGCCAGCTCACGCCGGCGCTGAGCGATCGTTTTGGCGAGTCCTTCCGCCTCGATTTCTACTCGCCCGACGAGTGCGCCCACATCGTGCGGCGCTCGGCACGAATTCTCGGCGTCGAGGTCGTGCCTGCCGGGGCCGAGGCGATTGCGCGGCGGGCGCGCGGCACGGCGCGGGTCTGCAACCGGCTGCTGCGCCGCGTGCGCGACTTTGCCGAGGTCGAGGCGGACGGCGTGGTGACCGGGGCCGTAGCCAACCAGGCCCTCGAGGACATGGGCGTCGACCCGGAGGGCCTGGACAGCATGGATCGCCGAATCTTGACCACCATCATCAAGTCCTACGCGGGCGGACCCGTCGGGCTCCAATCCCTGGCCGCCACCGTGGCCGAGGAGGTCACCACGCTGGAGTCCCACTATGAGCCGTTTCTGCTGCAAGCCGGCTTCCTTGCGCGGACGTCCCGTGGTCGCGTCGCCACGCCCAAGGCGTACGAGCACCTGGGCTTCACCAGGAGCGACTCCGGGACGCAGCAGGGCTCATTGCTCTGACGCCGCCGTGCCCCGCCTTGTCGCGACGGTGCAGGGCCGGGTGCAGGGCGTCGCCTTTCGCTACTTCGTCCAAACGCAGGGTCGGCGACTCGGCCTGAGCGGACATGTCCGCAATCGAGCCGACGGATACTCGGTCGAAGTTTGCGCCGAGGGCCGTCGGGAAGACCTCGAATTACTGCTGGGGCGGTTGCAGGTCGGCCCGCCCGGTGCTCGCGTGGTGCGGGTGGACGCCGCTTGGCCGTCAGAAACCGGTGAATTCACGGGCTTTACGATTCGAACCTAAAATGCGCCAATGCGCACGGAGACTGAAATAGCGTCAAGCCAGGCCGCCCCCGAGGCTGAGGCCTACCGCGGCATGCAACGGCTCGCCTGGGTTGCGCTCGTCCTGTCACTCGTGGTCTTCGTGGCGCTGGCGGTCTTTGTGCCGCGTGGGATCGGCGCGGCGCTTGGCCTGGTGCAAGAAGCGCGGGGCAGCCAAGCTGTCGTCCTCGAGGGCACCGTGCTCTTCCAGCCGCCGGCAGCCGCCACGTGGCGTCAGCTCGCGCCAACGGCCAATTTGCCCGAGGGAACGCGGCTGAGAACGGATGACCGCTCCCGCGTGCTCGTGACCCTCCCGGACGGGAGCACCCTGCTGCTCTACAACGAGACCGAGCTGGCCCTCCAGCGCATGCAATTCGGAAGGTTCAACGAGCGCTCGCAAGACTCGGTCGTGCGACTGTTCACCGGACACGTGCGCATCGGCGTCAGCCGGCACCCGCGAATCCCCGACCGCGCGATCACCATGCTCGTCGGCGACGGTCGACTGGACCTTGCGGAGGGGAGCTACCTGGTTGAGCGCCCGGACGAAGGCGCCAGCCACGTAGCCGTGCGCGTCGGTGGGGCCAGCGTGAGCCTTGGCAGTCGCTCGCTTCGTCTGACCAGTCAATCGCGGGCGGAATTCAGCATGGCCTCCGGCCTCGTTGGGCCGCTGCCGATCGAGCGAGACCTGATCCAAGATTCGCTGTTCGCCACCGACATCGGCAACGGGCCGTGGTGGAGCTTCTTCGACACCGAGGCCGGGCCGGCGGGCCGAGTTGAGGTTCTTGATGGAACGCTCCGCTTTGCGCGCTCCAGCGAGGGCGCCCCGATTGATCGGCACGGCGAGAGTGGCGTCATGCAGCTTCTCGACATCGATACGCGTGATCTCATGACCCTGCGGTTGCGTCTGGAAGCGCGTACGGACGCTCAGAGCTTGTCCGGCGGCGGCACGGCAGGCACGGAGTATCCGCTGATGGTTCGCCTGGTCTATGTGGACGATCAAGGCGGCGAGCAGATCTGGGGCGCCGGGTTCTACTACCAGAACGATGAGGGTCTCAGCGTGAAGCTGGGTCAGCAGGTACCCCGCGGCCAATGGACCACGCTCGAGGTGGACGATCTCCTCGGCGCCCTGCAGCCGCCGCCCGTGAAGCTGCGCCGAATTGAGTTGCTCGGCAGCGGCTGGGAGTACGACTCCTCGATTCGCCGCGTAGAAATCACCGGGCACTGAGACGACCGTGAGCGGCCTTCGCGTCCGCACCGGCGTCGACCTGATCGAGATTGAGCGCATCCGTCAGGCGCACCACCGCTATGGCTCGCGGTTTCTCAACCGCATCTACACGTCCACCGAGCAGGCGAGATGCCGCGGGCGCGCGGACGAGCTGGCCGCGCGCTTTGCGGCCAAGGAAGCCGTGTCCAAGGCGCTGGGCACGGGCATGCGCGGCGTGCTGTGGAAGGAGATCGAGGTCGTGAACGATCCGCGCGGCAAGCCGCTCGTGCGCCTATACGGCGCCGCCGAGCGGCGGGCAGCCGAGATTGGCATCGTCGATCTCGATATCAGCCTGACCCACAGCCGAGATCAGGCCATCGCCTTCGTCGTGGCGCTCAGCGGCCCATGACGAGGCCGCGGGCGGTGGTGAGGACACCGGGAGCGACCTTCGATCGCGTGGTGGACGTCGCCGGCATGCGGCGATTGGAGTCAGCGACCGCGCCGGAGATTGACTTGATGCATCGCGCGGGGACCGCGCTCGCCGTCGCGGTTCACCGCCGCGTTGGTCCATTGCGCGGGCGCGTGGTTGTGGCCCTGGTCGGCCCCGGCGACAACGGCGGCGATGCGCTCATCATGGCGCGCACGCTCGCCCGCGGAGGAGCAGCCGTCGTCTGCTGGGCATCGCGCGCGCGACTCGACGATCCGTTGGTCGACGCGGCCCGCTCAGCCGGCGTGCGCTGGCGCGTGTGGTCGGGCGACGCGAGGCCATTTGCCCGCGATATACGTGGAGCAGCCGCTGTCGTGGATGGGCTGCTCGGCATCGGCAGCGCGCCGCCGCTTCGCGGCCAGGTCGCGGAGATGCTGCGCGCACTTCCGGAGGTTGCGGGGCAGCTGCGGCTCGCGATCGACGCCCCAAGCGGCGTGGATGCCGACACCGGGCACGCGGACCCCATCGCATTTCGCGCGTCCGGCACCCTGGCGACGGGCCCGATCAAGCTCGGCGCCGTGCTGCATCCGGGCATCGAGTTTGCGGGAGCGGTGGAGGCGCTCGACATCGGCCTCGCACCAGAGATTGCCGCGTCAGGCGCCCCGCGGATCATCGATGCGGCCACGGTGCGAGACCTCGCGCCGGCGCGACCCCTCGACGGGCACAAGGGCACGTTTGGCCGCGTGCTGATCGTGGGCGGATCCGCAGCCTATCGCGGCGCGCCGGCCCTCGCGGCCCTGGCGGCTCAGGGCGCCGGCGCTGGCGTCGTGATGGTCGCCTCCGTGGAAGCGTCGGTGGGCGCCTGCGCGGCCGTGGCGCCCGCGGCCACCTTTCGCGTGCTGTCGGCCAATGCGGACGGCTGCATCGGCGCATCGCTGGATGCCGTCAAGGCGCTGGGCGAACCGATGGCGCTGCTGGTGGGTCCCGGCCTCGGCCGAAGCGCAAGCGGCGATGCTTTGGCGCGCGATCTGGCGGCAGGCGCCGGGTACGGCGTCCCGACGGTCGTCGACGCCGACGGGCTGAACGCGCTCGCCGATGAGCCCGCGCGGCTCGGGACGCTGGGTCCGAACGCGATTCTCACGCCGCACCCGGGCGAAATGCGCCGCCTCCTGGACCTCGCCGAAACCCCGCGCGGAGCCGACATGTTGCAAGCCACGCGGGAGCTTGCGGCCCTCACTGGTGCGGTCGTGATCGGCAAAGGCTCGCCGACGTTTGTGGCCGCGGACAATCAGCTCTTCCTCCTTGCGCGGCCCAACCCGGCGCTGGCGGCGGCCGGGTCGGGTGACGTGCTGGCCGGCACCGTGGCCGCGCTGGCCGCGCAGGGTCTTGCCCCGCTCGACGCGGCGCGTCTCGGCGTGTGGCTCCACGCCCGAGCGGGCGAGCTCGCCGGCAACCAGCAGATAGCAGGGGTGCCCGTCGAGAGCGTGGCGCGCCACCTTGGCAAAGCGCTGGCCGAGACGCTTTAGGGGAAAGCGCGTCGTAGCGCGCGGAGACCGGCGCCGGCGACCGACTCAGCTCAGCGACGACCCTCGATTGCCCCCGTTGCGACCATTGATGAGACCGGCCCACGCCGGCAGCCGTCGCTCCGTGCCCGCGAAGAACCGCCGCATGTTGTCGATGTGCTGCGTGAACATGAAGAACGCGAGCCCGGCCGCCAGCAAAAGGTCATAGCCCGTGATCCAGCCGGCGACGGCATAGAAGATGATCGCAGTCACGAGCGCGGTCAGCGAGCCGGTCAGCGAGCCCACGGAAACGTAGCGGCTGATCGCCACCGCCAGCAGACCGGCTGGTAGAGCGATTGCGGCCACGATCGGAGCCATCGCCGCCAAGCCCCCGACCGACGTCACCACGCCGCGGCCACCGCGCAATCGCAAAAACACGGACCAATTGTGTCCGGCGACGGCCGCCGTTATCGCCAGCACCGGCACGATGGAGTCGTGCCCGAAGACGAGAACGGCCGCCAGTCCGGGAATAAACCCTTTCAGGATATCGCCGACGATCACCAGCGCCGCCGGTCCAAACCCAACCGCGCGCATGACGTTCGTGGCGCCCGACCGTCGGCTGCCCTGCGCGAACACGTCGATGCCGAATCCGACCCGGCACACGAGCACGCCGGTCGGAAGCGAGCCAACAACGTAGGCGCCGAGCACAAGACCGATCGCGCCGAGAATCTCGCCCACGGACATGAGGCAGCCCCTTACCGCCGCGTGGCGTCAAGCTTGAAATGGGGCACGGCGCCTGTCAACCCGCCGGCTCGACCGTCCGTCTGCGCGGTGCTACGACGGCCGCAGCCGGATGACGATCGGCGTGCCGTCGAACCCGAACGCCTCACGCAGCCCATTTTCGAGATAGCGCACATATGAGGGATGCACGTTTTCGGGCCGCGCGAAGAATGTCACGAAGGACGGCGGGCTGATGCCGATCTGCGTGGCGTACTTGAATCGCGCCTGGCGTCCCTTGCGACTGGGCGGACCGCGCCGGCCGGCCCAGGCGCGCAAGAATCGGTTGAGCGGACCCGTCGCCACGCGCGTCTGTCGGACCTCGTGCACCTTGAGCCCGGCGCTGACGCTGGCCGGCACGCCGCGTCCCGTAAGCGCGGAGGTGTGCAGAAACGGCGCCTCGGGCAGGAAGTGCAAGACCCGCTCGAGGTGGAAGTCCACCTCCTTGCGGCGCTCCGCGTCCTGGAGCATGTCCCATTTGTTGGCGAGCACCACGATGCCCTTGCCGGCCTCCAGCACGAGCCCGGCCACGTGCGCGTCCTGCGCGGTTGCACCCTCGTGCGCATCGACCACCAGCAGGCCCACGTCGCAGCGCTGAATCGAGCGCACGGCGCGCAACACGCTGTGATACTCCACGCTTGAGTCGATGTGACCCCGGCGCCGAATCCCCGCCGTGTCGATGAGCCGAATCGACCGGCCCTCCCAATCCAGCAGGGTGTCGATGCTGTCCCGCGTCGTCCCCGGCGCGTCGTGCACCAGCGCCCGCGTCTCACCCAGCAGCGCGTTGAGCAGCGACGACTTGCCGACGTTTGGCCGACCCACAATCGCCAGTCGGGGCAGCTCGTCCGGCTCACCGGCGTAGTCCACCGCCGGCAGCCGCGCGGCCACGGCGTCCAGCAGGTCGCCGGTCGCGGTGCCGTGCGTCGCGGAAATGGCCGTCGGTTCGCCAAGGCCAAGGGCGTAGAACTCGCCGGTATCGAGCCGCAGATCCAGGTGGGCGGCCTTAGATCGGAA
>DAOUHO010000075.1:0-9946 GCA_034428595.1 Chloroflexota bacterium
CCGATCTCGGCATGCGGCAAGCGGGCGTCATCGCGGCGGCGGGTCTCGTCGCTCTCGAGGAAACTCCGCCCAAGCTCCCCCAGGACCACGCCAACGCGCGCCTGCTGGCCGAGATCGTGAGCGATGCGCCCGGCCTCGCGGTCGAGCTGGACGACCTGGAGACCAACATCGTCTTCTTCGACGTGGACCCGGCCATGGCGACGGCGGTCGAATTCGCCCGCCGCACCGAGGAACGCGGCGTGCGCCTGATCGGCTTCGAGGGCACCCCCAGCGTTCGCGCCGTCACGCACCATCAGGTAAGCGAGGACGACGTGCGCTATGCGGCTGACGTGATCTGCGACGTGGCGGCCGAGCTGGCGGCCGCGCGCTAGACCAAGATGCCCTCCCGCGACACCGCGCAGGTCGAGGCCGAGACGCGCGATTACTACCGCGCCCGCGCCGATGAGTTCGAGGACTGGTATCGACGTCGCGGCAGCTACCAGCACGGACCCGAGGCGGATGCGGCCTGGAATCGCGAGCTCGGCGAGATGGAGCGATTCATCGAGCCGCTGCGGAATCGCACCGTCCTTGAAGTGGCCGCGGGCACCGGCTGGTGGACGCGGCGCTTGGCGACGCGCAATCGCGTGATCGCCACCGACTACGCCCCCGAAATGATCGCCTGTTCCCGACGCCTTGCCGGCGACGCCGATGCGGTCGTGCGCTGTCGGGCCGACGCCTATCGGCTACCGGTCGCCGAGAATTCCGTCGATGCCTGCTTCTTCGGGTTCTGGCTCAGCCACGTGCCGGTGAGCCGGGCCGTCGAGTTCATGCGCGAGGCGCGGCGCGTGGTGCGACCGGGGGGCTGGCTCTGGCTGCTCGACTCGGCCCAAAGCCGCACCAGCGGTCACCAGGGCCAGCAAGTCGTGGGGGCGAGAGTCCAGCAGCAACGCCGAAACCTCAGCGACGGCAGCGTCTACGACATCTGGAAGATCTACTGGTCGCCGCTCGATCTGCGGTTTCTCTTCAGCCTGGTGTGCGACCGGGTCGAGGTCGCCACCACGGAGCAATACTTCGTCATGGCGCGCGGCCGTGTGACCGGCGGATCACCTTAGAAGACCTCGGCCCAGCCCTGTCCCCTTCGAAGGAAACCTTCCCGTAACCCCGCGTCATTCCGGCGCAGAGCCTGCCCCGTACTCGATACGGGGCCGGAATCCAGTCCGGTCGAACCTGAAGTGACCGTGGGGCCTTCGCATTGGGGCGGTTCGCGAACCGCCCTCGCCCCTCCGGCGTTCCCTAAGGAGCCTTCGCCCCGCCGGACGCATCCGCCGTCGGAGTCGCCACGAGCGGCGCGGCTCCCTGGCCGCCCCACGTCGACTGCTCGTCGCCCACCGACATCCCGCACGCCGCCAACGGCGTCAGCGCCAGCACGGTGGCGAGACACGCGGCGATCAACCGCCGGCTGAGAAACGACCGCCGTGGGGCGACCGGCTCGGAGCTACCCCGCCGCGGCCTTCTCGATCTCCTCCAGCAGCGCAAAGTCCTTCTCCGTCACCCCGCCCGCGTCGTGCGTGACCAGCGTGAAGGTGATCCGGCGATAGTTGATGAACATATCCGGATGATGGTCGGCGGCCTCCGCCGGACCGGCGACGTCGTTCACCACCCGCACCACGTCCATGAACCCCGGCAACTCGAACTTCTTCACCAGCGCGCCGTCCTGATACGCCCATCCCGGATGGTCGAGGAGCCGCTGCGCAATCTCGGCGTCGGCAATCACCGCCATGTGCCTTCTCCCGGCAAGTCTCGGCTCCCCAGTGTCCCTGCCCACGCAGGCCCCGCCAAGCCGCGCGGCGAGGCAGAGTCTCTCTCTGACCATCGGACGTCGCCGCCAGTCAATTGTTCGTATATTGTTCGTGGCCTACAATCTGGAGTCGAATTGGCCTGCCCACTTGCGGGGACGGAATTCGGAGAGCGCGATATGGCTTACAACATCGGAGAAAAGCCAGGCCGAGGCCGCTACTGTTGCACCAATTGTCCTTGGTCTGTTTACCTCAATGACAGCACAGACACACTGCCGCCATGCGGCAACTGCGACTGGGGGCAGTGCACGACGTACGTGCGCTGCTAGCGCATCGCCGACGTTACTGACCTCCCGCACCGTGGCGTTCGCGCTCGGTAGTCGTGTTCTTCACCGGCGGGAATTCAAGCTCTGTCCCCTGGCTGGTAAGGTCGTAACGTCGCCAAATCAGCATGCCCTCGGTGGCATGAACGTTGGCCGAAAGGTGATGTCCACCACCCTGCTCAGTTTGTCAGGCGCTGGACCTCAGGTGCGATCGTCTCGCCGATGCACGTAGCCTACGAGGGCATCTACGACGCGCCGACCGCGGCCCGCTACCTGCTTGCCGCCCGCGGCGCCAATGAGGCATATCCGGTTACGTCGCGACACCTGATCCGCTGGGTGCGCAAAGGGCTAATGCATCCAGACCTTGCAATTGTCCCTGGCCGCGACCTGACCGTTGCATTTGAAGACCTGATCTCAATGCGAGTGATTGCCGCGCTGCGCGCCGCCGGCGTGTCCTGGCCAAAAGTTCACACCGCTGAGGAGTGGCTCCGTGACCGCACCGGACATCAGCGTCCGTTTGCGACCGAGCAAATCTGGACTGAGCGTTCCGATGCGCTCACAGAGTTGGGCGATAAGCTCATCGCCGCTAGCAGACACGGGCAGATGGCCATGGAGATGCTGCGGGAGTACCTCATTCCGGTCAGCGGATTACGATTCGACGACGCGGTTGCCAGCAGCTGGGAACCTCATCCCTACGTCGTTCTCGACCCCGGCGTTCAGTTTGGCGAGCCCTGCATAAGGGAAACGCGCATTCCAACCCGGGCAGTCTGGGGCTTGGTACGCGGTGGGGACCCGGAGTGGCTGGTGATGCAGTCGTACGGGCTTGCGGAAGACGAGTTGACGGCCGCCTTGGCGTGGGAGGATAAGGTCGCCGCCTAACAGTCCGCTGGCACCTGACGACGAACCGCTGCTCGTTGTTGACGAGTCGCTAAGTCCAAACGTGGGGCGAGCGCTCCGCAAAGTTGCGTATCGCGTGACACTGGTGAGCGACATCGACGATTTTCAAGGTGTGCCGCGGGTCACCGACGAACTACTCATCCCGTGGATGGGAGATCGCAAGGCGGTTTGGATTCATGCCGACAACAACGCCAAGCGGAAGCACAGGAAGCTGCTATTGGCACATGCCGTGCGCACGCTCTGGTTATACCGCCCGAAGGGAGCAATGAGCAGTCGCCAGCAGCTTCGGGCGCTCAGCTATGTGCTCGAAGACTTCCTTGAAAGGCTTAGGTCTCAGCCGCGCAAGCGCCACTACGCGCTGCGCATCATCCACGGTGCTCCGCATCGGACCCCCATCCAACTCAAGGCGTTCGACCTTTAGCCCGCGCTATCCCAACCCCGTCTGCGCATAGCCGCCGCGGCGAAGCGCTTCGCGCTGCTGGCTGGTGGACTTGGATTGCTAGTGGGTAGTGGTGGTGGGGCCGGTGATGATTGCGACGAGTAGGTCAGCGGCTCGCTCCGACTTGCTGTCGTACTGCGATAGTGGGATGAGGGTGCAGATCAAGGCTGTCGCAATGCCTATACTCTGGCTTCCGTGAACGCACTCGCCACTGCTTGCCGTGCGTCGCTGGACCTGGTGCTCGCATGAGGGTGCTCATCACGGGCGCGGCCGGCATGTACGGCATCACCCTCACGCGCCGTCTCTTGGCCGATGACCCGCATGCCGAGGTGGTCGGCGTCGACAACTTCTCGCGCCAATACCCCGGACCAGACCCGCTCACGGTTGAGGCGGCGCGCTGCGACCGCCTGACGGTCCAGCCGGGCGACTTTGCGGACCTATCCACCGAGCGCCTGGAGGACCTGGCGCCCGACGCCGTGGTGCACTACGCGGCCCGGATTTCGGTTCCCGAATCCATGGACGACCCCGCCGGCTACTTCGCCGCCAACGAGCAGGGGACGTTTCGCTTCGCGCACGCCATCGCCGACATGCGGCGGCCGCCGCTGTTGGTCTACGCCTCGTCGCCCGAGGTCTACGGCGCGCCGGTGCGCGTGCCGATGGACGAGTGGCATCCGCTCCAGCCGCGGTCGGTCTACGCCGCCAGCAAGGTGGCCGGTGAGATGCACTGCCTGGCGATCCACCGCTGGTGGGGGCATCCGGTCGTCGTGATTCGCAACTTCAACACCTTCGGCCCCCATCAGAACCTCGTGGGGTATCCGGCCGTTATCCCCGCGTTCATCGTGCGCGCCCTGCGCGGTGAGCCGCTGCGGGTGGAGGGCGGGGGAACCCAGACCCGCGACTTCATGTACATCGACGACGCGGTCGACGCCTATGCACGCGTGCTCGCCGCCGGTCCGCGCTTGGCCGGCTCGGTCTTCAACATTGGCACCGGTCAGGAAACCTCGATCCGCGACCTCGCCGAGCTGATCGTGAGCGCGACCGGCTCGACGAGCGCCGTGGAAGTCATGCCCGGGCGGCGCAGCGACCTGCCGGCCCTGTGCGCCGACACCGGTCGCATCGAGCGCGAGCTTGGCTGGCGCGCCGAGACGCCGCTGGCCACGGGCATCGCGCGCATGGCCGACTGGCTGCGGGAGGTCGACGCCTGAGCGCGCTCGTCACCGGCGGCGCCGGCTTCATCGGGCGGCACGTGGTGGCCGAGTTGCTGCGGCGCGGGGAGCCCGTGCGCGTGCTCGACAACCTGTCGCGCAGCCGCTCCGCGAGCCTCGGAGCCTTCGAGGGCGATCCGGCCTTTCTCGGGCTGGTCCAGGCGGACGTAACCGACGCTGACACCGTGACCGGCGCCGCGGCGGGCGCGGACGTGATCTACCACCTCGCCGCCGACGTAGCGGTCGGCGCCAGCGTGCGCGACCCGACCGGCGCCATGCGCGCCAACGTGCTGGGCACGCTGGTTGTGGCCGAGGCCGCCCGCCGCCGGGACCTGCGCCTCGTCCTGGTGAGCACCTGTCACGTCTACGCCGCGGCCAACGAACCGCTCGCGGAAGACGCCGCCGCAATCCCTGCGTCTCCCTACGCCGCCTCGAAGCTTGCCGCCGAGGTCATCGCGCAGAGCTATGCGCGGACCTATGGTTTGCGCCTGACCACGGTGCGGCCGTTCAACGTCTATGGCCCCTGGCAGCGCGACGACGCGGAGGGGGGCGTTGTCGCTCGGTTCCTGAGCCGCGACCTGGCAGGCGCGTCGCTCGAGGTCCACGGCGATGGCGCACAGACGCGCGACTTCGTGTATGTCGCCGACTGCGCCCGCGGCATCGTCGAGGCCGCCGGCGAGCCCGCGGTCGGCCGCACGCTGAATCTCGCCTCGGGCGCCGAAACCTCGATCGCGGAGCTTGCAACCTTGATCGCCGGTGATCCCAGGCGGGTCCGGCACGTGCCGCATCCGCATCCCGCGGCCGAGGTCGCCCGCTACATCGGCGACGCGGCGCTTGCCCGCCAGGCGCTTGGCTGGACGCCGCGCGTCGACCTGGCCGAAGGGCTCGAACGGACGCGCGCATGGTTCGCCGACCGTGCCCGAAGTGCGGCCGAGTCCGGCCCTATGTTGGAATAGGCAGCCTCGCCTCCCCGGATAACCCTTGGTCGAGCCACGCGTTACGACGCTGGCAGGACCGCCGCCCTGGACGTGGATACCGCATCGGCCGAAGAACACCTCGAAGCACTCATTGAGGCCTCCATGCGTCTCGACCGCGAGGCGTTTGGTGAGCTGTACCGCCTCTTCGCGCCCAAGATCCAGCGATTCATTGCCTATCAGACCCATGACCGCGTGTTGGCCGAGGACCTTACGAATCAAACCTTCATCCGGGCCATGGATGCGATCGCGCGCTACGAGCACCGCTCGACGGGTGAATTCACGGCCTGGCTGTACCGCATTGCTAAGAACGTGGTGGTGGACCACTGGCGCGCGGCGCGCGACACCGTGCCCCTCGAAGAGGGCCTGCTGGCCAACCCGTCCGACACGTTGGACTCGCAGTTCGACGCCATCTCGCGGCGGGAAGAGCTGCGCAAAGCCATGCGGCACCTCACCGACGACCAAAGCGAGGTTGTGACCTATCGCTTCGCGCTTGGATTGAGTCACGCCGAAATCGGCCGGCTGATGGGCCGTAACGAGCCCGCCGTGCGCGCGTTGCAATTTCGGGCGATAGCCACGCTGCGCAACGTTTTGCAAGGGGACTCGGCATGAGCCAGGAACTCCAGGCTGCCTTCGAGGAGAGCCTGGACCGCGTGCAGCGTGGCGAGGCCTCCCTCGACCAGGTGCTCCGCGACTATCCCGAGATGGCCGCGGATCTGCGCGAACTCCTAGTGGTCGCGCTGGATCTACAGGCCATGACGCCGCCGCCGATGACGCCGGCCGAGATGTCCCGTGGGCTTGCGCTCATCGATCAAGAGCTTCAACGCCGCGCCGCCGCGCCGCCGCGGCCCATCACTTCACTCTGGGATCGACTGATCCCTCGCCTACCGCCCCTGGCGCCCGTGCGCCTGGCCGGCATCGTGGTCGCGGTCGCGGTGGCCCTTGTGGCTTATGGCGGCGTCACGCTCGCCGCCGTCAACAGCGGTCCCGGAAGCGCGCTCTACGGTTATCGCCTATCCCTCGAGGAGCTACGCGTCGCCTTCGTCGACGAGGATGATCGCGCGGCCCTTTATCTTGATCACGCCGAGGCGCGGCTGCGCGAAATCGAACAGACGGCGCCCGCCGGTGACCGAACCGCCGTGCAGCACGCCATCGACGCCTATCGGGACTCGCTGCGCAAGGGCGTGAGCGCGTTGAGCATTGCCAGCGCGGCTGCCGGCCCCGCCGATCGGGAGGACGCGGCCGCGGTCGTCGCGGACTTCCGGAGCAGGTTGCGCGACCACCAGTCGCGGCTCCAGGGGCTCACCGAAGCCTCGGCGCCCGACGTCCGCGAGCCGATCGCCGTGGCCAGCCAGTCGGCTGACGAGGGTCTCCTTGATGCGCGCCGCGGCCCCAACCTGGCGCTGCTCCCCACCGCGACGCCGGACGTAATCGCTTCAGCCACCGAACCGCCAACGCCGCCTGCATCCTCGTCACCTGCGGCAACGGCCGCTCCAACTCCGCCGCCCCCAACGGCCGCACCCGCGCCGTCTCCGGCGCCAACGTCGCCGCCCGAGGCAACCGCAACGCCGCCCCCGGCGCCTGCGGAGACTCCGGGGCCATCGCCCGCGCCGACCGAAACTCCGCCCTCGTCGGATGATGTCGTCGCGGCCGAACAGCAGTCCGTGCTGGTTGGGCGACTCGACGCTCAGGATGACGCTCGGCTCTTGGTTTCGGGCATCGCGGTGCGCCTCCCCGGCGCCGACGAGCCGGCAGCCCAAGTCGACCTGGCCATCGCGCTTGGCGACTGGGTCCAGGTCGTCGCCGTCCTCGACAGCGACGGCCAGCTGCGCTTGGTGAACCTGGCGCACGCACCGACGCCGGAAGCCACGCCGACGCCAGAACCAACCGCGTCCCCGACGCCGGAGGCCACCGCCACGCCTGAACCCACGGAGACGGCAACGCCCGAGACCACACCCACGCCGGAGCCGACGGAGACGCCGGCCCCGACCGAGTCGCCAACGCCGGAGACTACCCCCACGCCGGAGCCCACGGAGTCACCGACGCCGGAGACCACGCGTACGCCGGAACCGACGGAAACTTCGGCGCCCATGGAGTCACCGACCCCGGAGACCACGCCTACGCCAGAGCCGACCGAAACGCCGGCCCCCACCGAGGCGCCCACGCCAGAGCCGACCGAAACCCCGGCGCCTACGGAGACACCGACGCCGGAGACGACGCCCACGCCAGAGCCGACGGAAACGTCGGCGCCCACGGAGTCACCGACCCCGGAAACCACGCCCACGCCAGAGCCGACGGAAACGCCGGCCCCGACCGAGTCGCCCACGCCGGAGACGACGCCCACGCCAGAGCCGACGGAAACCCCGGCGCCCACGGAGTCACCGACCCCGGAAACCACGCCTACGCCAGAGCCGACCGAAACGCCGGCCCCGACCGAGGCGCCCACGCCGGAGGCCACGCCGACGCAGGAGGCGACGCCATCGCCGGCCCCGACCGAAGCGCCCACGCCCGAGTCCCCCGAGCCGACCCCAGACGACGGCGGATCGGACGTCGAGGTGGAACGCCTGGCAACGCTCCGCGGCGTGGTCCAGAGCGCTGAGGAGAGTGTCCTTCGGGTTGGCGGCGTGGAGTTCCGAATTCCGGACGACCCGGCGGATCTGGTGCCGGGCGGCGTCGAGCCGGGCGCGGTCGTGCGGGTGACCTATCGCGTCGACGCGACCAATCCCGACGATCCGCTGCTGCTGGTGGTGATGGTCGAGCTCATCGCGCCGGCGACCCAGGACACCGCCGAGGCGGGCAGCGGCTCCCTGCCTCCGCCGGCAGGTTAGCGGTCCACGCGCCCCTGCCGCTCGGCTCCGATCGCGGGGCTTAGTCCCGACGAGTCAAGACTTTCCAGACTCGCTTAGGCATCCAGGCGGGCACGACCAGATTCGAAGTCGACGGCCGGTCGGCGGCCTCGACGTCCGCCTAGCCGATCCACCCCAGGGCGCCCACCGCCACGGCGATCAAGAAGCCCAAAGCCAAGCCGAGAACGCCAACCGTGACGATGCGAACGGTGGTTCGCCATCCCACCTCGCGCTCGATGCGGGCCATGCGCGTGCTCATGGCCTCGAAGTGCGCCTCGTACTCCGCCAGGCGCGTCTGAAGCTGCGAGACAGCCAGCGCGTTGAGTCGCGGCAACTCGGCGGCCTCCCGGTCACCGGCGGTCCCCGGCTCGGTCCCGGCCGCCATGCGCTGGGGCAGCTGCTCGATCACGTTGGCCAGCACCCGCTGGGTGATCTGCTGCAGCACGGCGCGGGTCAGAAAGGCTGCGGCCATGAGGCCTCCTTCGCGTGAGGCCGAATTCTAGCCGCTGCGGCCAACCTAACCCCGCGGGCCGGTCACGGGGCGCTCAGGCACTGGACCAACTTGATAGATCGTGACGTCGCCGTCGGCATAGAGCGGCGTCACGCCCAAGTCGCCCATTGCGTCAAACTTGCTCAGCGCGGGTCCCTCGTGATGCGCGCGCTCCAACGCTCCGACGTAGATCAGGTCCACGCCATATCGATCCAGCAGCACGCGCGCGCGGAATCGATTGTGCGTGTCAAACAGCTCCTGCACGTCGTCGATCCGCGCGTCCACGGCGTGCACGTAGCCCCAGTGCTGCTGCCGCGCATGCCAGTCCCACCCGACCACAGTGGGAAGACCGGTGTAGACGGACGCGCGACCGCCCCAGCGATAGATCGTCGTCGGGGCTTCCACGATGGTCGGCGCGCCGATCACGTTCTCCCGCAGCCACGTCAGCGCACGGGCGTCGGGCGTCAGGCTCACGGGCTTGCCCTCGTCCAGGATCTCGCCGCCGTCCATGAATGCCTCGCCGTCCAGCGTGGCGGGCAGCGGCTGGATGCGGAGATTCAGCTTGTGCGGGGTCGCGGCCGCCGGGTAGATCAAGGCCACCGCCAGCAGACCGGCGAGCGCGAAGGCCCATCCCGCGCCCAGCGGCATGGTCAACGGCGATCGTTGCCGCCAAAGGGCGTGCGCGACCTGCGGCAACGCAATTGCCGCTCCAAGCCCGGCGAGCACCCAGGCTTGCAGGTGGGACTTGAAGACTGTGTTGAGCCGGCCGATGTCGTCGCGCACGGCCACCACTTCCGGTATCGCCGTGAGCAACGCCGCCGCGCCGAATAGGGCCAGCGGGACGAGGACGTGCGGCCGGTCCCGCACGCGCCAGGCCGCCAGGCCCACCGTTCCCACGAGACCCGCGAGCAACAGGCGCGCGGACCATGGTTCCCCGCCCCAGGCAAGCGCGGCGGCCAGCGCCCCGACCGCCAGCACGGCCGGGACGGCAACGGCC
>DAOUHO010000076.1:0-9012 GCA_034428595.1 Chloroflexota bacterium
ACCGGATGCCCGGCACGGAGTGGTTTCCGGGGGCGCGCCTCAACTACGCCAAGAATTGCTTGCGGCGTCGTGACGAGCACCCCGCGCTGATCGCCGTCACGGAGGAGGGCGTGAAAGCCAGGGTCAGCTACCGGCGGCTGCACCGCCAGGTTGAATGCTGCGCCGAGGCCATGCGCGAAGCGGGGATCACCACGGGCGATCGCGTGGCCGGCATGGTCAGCAATGGCGTCGAGGCCATCGTGGCGTTTCTGGCCAGCGCCAGCATCGGGGCCATCTGGAGCGCGTGTTCGCCGGACTTTGGGGCGCAGGCCGCCCTGGCCCGCCTCGGCCAGATTTCACCCAAGCTGCTCATTGCCAGCGCGTCCTATCGCTACGGCGGGCGCTACTTCGACTGCCTCGACACCGTGCGCGCGGTGGCCAGGGAACTGCCGGGCTTGCGGCAGGTCGTGGTCGTGGCGCCGGAGGGCGAGACGGTTGCCGATTCCGGTTGGGTTTCGTGGAGCGAGTTCGTCGACCGCCCGAAGGCCGGAATTCTGGCGTTCGCGGCGCTGCCGTTCGATCACCCGCTGTACATCCTGTACTCCTCGGGCACGACCGGCCCGCCCAAGTGCATGGTCCACGGCGCGGGCGGCAGCCTGGTGCAGCACCGCAAGGAGCACCAGCTTCATACGGACGTGACTTCCGACGACGTGATGCTCTACGTCACGACCTGCGGCTGGATGATGTGGAACTGGCTGGTGACGGGGCTGGCCGCGGGCTGCACGTTGGTGCTCTATGACGGGAGCGCGGGGCATCCCGGCCTGGGCCGGCTGTGGCGGCTGATCGACGAACTTGACATAACCATCTTCGGCACCAGCGCGCCGTTTCTCGAAACCTGCATGCGGCGGCGCACGCCAACCTGGGCGCATCCCTCGTTGCGGGTCATTCTCTCGACCGGGTCGCCGTTGTCGCCGGCGGCGTTTCGCTGGACGCAGGCGGCGGCCGGGAAAGACGTGCGCATCTCGTCGATCGCGGGCGGCACGGATATCGTGTCGTGCTTCGTGCTCGGGAATCCGTTGCTCCCCGTGTACGCCGGCGAAATCCAGTGCCTCGGCCTGGGCATGGACGTAGCGGCCTTCGACGCCGCCGGGCAGCCCGTGGTCGGTATGCAAGGCGAGCTGGTGTGCCGTCGACCCTTCCCCTCAATGCCGGTGCGGTTCTGGAACGACGCCGACGGGCGGGCGTATCGCCGCGCCTATTTCGAGACCTATCCCGATGTGTGGCATCACGGCGACTTCATCGAAATCACGCCGAGGGGCGACGTCATCATGTACGGCCGCAGCGACGCCACGCTGAATCCCGGCGGCGTGCGTATCGGCACGGCGGAGATTTACCGTCCGCTGGAGCGGATCGAGTGGGTGGCCGATGCGCTGGCGGCGGGGATGCAGCGGGGCGCGTCGGAGGAGATTGTGCTATTCGTGGTCGTCGCGGATGACGCGGGGCTTGCTCGCGCGCGCCTAAACGAGCTGCGCACGGCAATCCGGCGCGAGGCGTCGCCGCGGCATGCGCCGCGACGTGTGCTTCAGGTTCCGGCCGTGCCCCGAACCCGCAACGGCAAGCTGGCCGAGCTGGCGGTTACGCGAATTCTCCGCGGCGAAGGCGTGCCAAACCGGGAGGCGCTGGTCAATCCCGAGTGCCTGGACGCGTTTGAACGCGCGCGCGACGCGATTCTGGCGACCGCGGCGAAGTGAATATCATGACCGCGACGTCGTTGCACGAGCTTCGACCGAAAGGCGCATAGTCATGCGGGCACTGATCATGGGTGGCGCGGGGAGCATTGGGTCGCGTCTGTCGGCGGCATTGGTCACACGTGGCGACGAGGTGCTCTCCTTCGACGTCAGCGCCGAGCCGATCGTGCCGTCCGATGCCTTCGGGCAGGTCGACGCGCGCATCGGCAGCGTTCAGGACGCGGCGGCGGTGGATGAGGTCGTGGCGGAGTTTCGGCCCGACGTCATCTTCCATCTCGCGGCGATCCTGTCCGGGCTGGCGGAGGTGGACTCCGAGTTGGCCTGGCGCGTCAACGTGGACGGCACGCGCAACGTCCTGGAGGCGGCTCGAAAGTTCGGGACGGGCAAGGTGGTGTTCACGAGCACGGTGGCGACCTACGGCGCCGGGTTGCCCGAGCCGATCACGGAGGACGTGCCCCAGTGGCCGGCTGGGCTCTACGGCGTGACGAAAGTGCTCGGCGAGCGTTTGGGGGTGTACTACCACCAGCGGTTCGGGTTGGATTTCCGGGCGGTGCGGCTGGCCGCGATGGTGGCTCCAACGGCGCCCGCGGGCGGCGCGGCCAGCGCCTTCGTGTGCGAGCTCTTCGTCAACGCCGTGCGCAAGGGCGGATACGACCTCTACGTGTATCCGAACACCCGGGTCCCCATCGTCTGGGTGGACGACGTCGTGGGCGCGCTGCAACTCCTCAATGACGCCGATGAGGGCAATCTCTCGCGTCGCGTCTACCACATCATTGGGGCCGGTCCCAGCGTCCAGGAGATGGTGGACGCGGTGCAGGCACGGTTGCCCGCGGCCCGCCTGCGGTTCGAGATCGATCCGGTGCGGGCGGACATCGTGGACAGCTGGCCGTCGCGCATGGACGACTCGGCGGCGCGCGCGGACTGGGGCTGGAAGCCGCGCTTTGACCTGGAGCGCATGACCGCCGCCAACCTGGACGCCCTGGGCGCACCGGCCTAAGCCGGCTGCGCCAAGCAATGAACCCCCGCTACCGCGACCTGGCGGCGCTGGCGCAGGCGGCCATCGACGGCCGACGGGACGTTTCGGAGTTCACGCAGTCCGACATCGACCTCGCCCGCCTCTACGCCTACGCCTATCGCACGCAGACGGTTGGGGCATTCCACGCCACGCGTCTGGCGCTCGACCCGTTCAGCGACGCGCCCGCCGTGCAAACGGCGCAACGCCGGTTGCGCGACTTGCAGTCGCTCGCCATGCGTCCGGTGCCGGCGGATCTTCGCGCCGCGGCGCCGACGCTGGCCTGGTATCACGCCTGGAGCGACGAGGTGGTCGCGGCGCTGACGGGTCCCGAGGCGCCGGACGAGGCGAATGAGATACGGGAGCGGTTTCAGAACGTGATCGATGCGATTCGCGCGTCCGACGGCATCGTCCCGATGCGCGACGACGACCTCCCCGAGCAGGCGAGCTACAAGGTGCCGGGCATCGAGGTCGTCATTGTGCCGTTGGTGTACGGCGATCACATCTCGTGGAACACCGCATTCGTGACCGCGGCCAGCGGCGGCGCCACAACGCATCGGCACGCGCTGCAAGTCGAGATCCACCTGGGATACGAGGGCGTTCACGGGCGGACGCTGCTCGACGGCCGCGCCGCGACGGTGACCGAGCCATACGCCATGCCCATTCCGCCGATGCTGGACCACGGATTCGACAACCTGAGCGGCCACGACCACTTCGTGCCGTTCGTGTTCGGGTCGCGGACGCTGGACGGGTGGGGCGTGTTCTTCGACGTCGAGCCGCGGCCGTCGCCCACGCACGACTGGACGGAGACGCCGCTGGAGTCGACGGGCATGAACCGCTCCGTCCACCTCGCGCCGGCGCTGGCGGCGCTGCGGCAGGCGCCGGCCGGTGAGCGGCGAGTGCTCATCGAGGCCGAGCGGACGGCCCGCCCGGCCACCGGCGGTCTGGAGTTGGCGGCCATGCACGTGGGCGAGGAGCCGATGTCGCTTGGCTTCGACGAGTTCCACATCCTCTCGGTGCGCGAGGGCCGCCTGAACCTCGCCATTGCCGGGGTCACGGTGGAGCTGAGCCCGCGGGATCACGTGGGCATCCCCGCCGGTCTACGCGCTACCCTGCGTGCGCTCGATGGCGCGTGCCTCCTGCTTGATGCCTCGCTGCAACCCGCTTGACACGCTCGCGAAACGTCGCACTTGCCTAAGGAGTTCGAAATGCGGATCGGCGCCTGCTTGTGGTCCCTGCCCGAAGACCCCCATGAGGCCGCGGCCTGGGCCAAGGATGTGGGCTTCGAGGCCATCGACGTAGATCCGGGGTTCGCCGCCGGATGGGACGCGGCGAGCGGACTGCCGGTGGCCAGCGTGGCGATCGCGCACCTGATTCCGGAGGGCGCCGCGCTGGAGGCCGCCGATGACGACGCCCGGACGCAGGCGCTGGACCACGTCCGCGCCGGCCTGGCCGAGGCGGCGGAGCTGAATGCCGAATTCGTCTATCTCCCGCCGGCCTCGGCGGACGACCCGGCGTCGCGCGCGCGGTACCGCGAGGCCGTGGTGGCGCTCACCGAGGAGTCCGCGCGTCTGGGCATCAAGTTCGGCATCGAGCACTTTCCGGGCTACGCGCTGCCGAGCGTGGCGGAGACCCTGGCCTTCGTCGAAGAGGTGGCGCACCCCAACCTGTACGTGCTGCTGGACATTGGCCACGCGCAGATCAGCCGCGAGAGCGTGCCGGACGCCGTGGCGGCGCTCGGTGACCTGATGACATTCGTCCACTTCGACGACAATCGCGGCGAGCTGGACGATCACATGGCGCTGCTGGATGGGCTACAGCAGGAGCAGGATCTGGTGGACGCGGTGCGGGCGCTGCGCCGCCACGGCTACGACGGGCAGATTTCCATTGAGATGAACCCGAAGCTGCCGGACCCCCGCGATGCGATGGTCCGGAGCTTCGAGATTCTCAAGCGGGTGATGGCCCAGGCATAGGCCGGCGGCCTACTTCTCGATCGGCACGCCGATCATCGAGCCCCACTCGGTCCACGAGCCGTCGTAGTTGCGCACGTTGGGCAACCCGAGCAGCTCTTTGAGCGCGAACCAGGTGTGCGAGGACCGCTCGCCGATGCGGCAGTAGGCAATGATGTCCTTGTCGGCGCCGGCGCCCTTGCCGCCGTAGATCTCCTGCAGCTCGTCGGCAGACTTGAAGGTGCCGTCCTCCTCGTTGACCGCCGTGAGCCAGGGCACGTTGTGCGCGCCGGGGATATTACCCATGCGCTGCGCGGTCTCGGGCAGGCCCGGAGGCGCCATGATCTCGCCATTGAACTCGGCCGGTGAGCGGACGTCGATCATGACCGAGTCGCTGTCGCCCAGCGCGTCCAGGACGTTGTGCTGAAATGCTCGCAGGGCCGCGTCCGGGGCCTTGGCCTGGTAGGAGGCGTGTGCAATTGACGGCGAATCGGTCGTCAGCGCGCGCCCGTCCTTCTCCCACTTCAAGCGCCCGCCGTTCATCAGGCTCACGGACTCATGCCCGTAGAGCTTGAAGATCCAGTAGGCGAAGGCCGCGAACCAGTTGTTGTTGTCGCCGTAGAGGACCACGTGCGAGTCGTTGGAGATGCCCGAGGCGCTCAGCAACTCTTCCCATTGGGACTGCGTGGCAATGTCACGCCGCACCTGGTCCGAAAGCTGCGACTGCCAGTTCCAGCCGACGGCGCCGGCGATGTGACCGGACTCATAGGCGGTCGTGTCAACGTCCACCTCGACGAGCCGGACGTTCGCGTCGGCGCCGTGCTCGGCGACCCAATCGGCGCTGACGAGCGAGTCGGGGTTTGCGTACTCAGCCATGGGGATGCTCCTTGCGTGGTGCCGTTGTTAAGTTTGTCAGGCTACTCGCCTATGTATCTTGGCAGCCGAAGATGCGACCTACAACAGCAACACCGCTAGTCGTCGGGAGCGGACCTGATGCGTGATCCGTTCGCCGGCCCGGGGCACTCGGAAGCGGCGGTGGAGGTGGCGCGCCGGTCCTCGGGGCGGTTTCGCTTCGTGATCGCGCGCGAGGCCGACGGGGCCTGGTGGCTGCACGTGCAGCCGGCGCCGGCCATCAAGAGCATGTCGCGCCGGTTTCGCGAAAGCCACGCACTGCGCGTGATGGGATTCACGCCGGTCAGGGCGTCGCGCTTCTTTCCGGGCGCGTGCACGTTCGCCGGGTGCTACTCGCGCGAGATTCATTTGCCGGCCGGCGAGGAAGGCGTGGACGAGGCGGCGGCGCGGATCGCGTCGCGACTGGAGAAGGCCGCCGACGAGCTGATCGAGCTAGCCGCCGAACTCGAACCGCTGGGGATCGACCTGCCGCTGCCGGACTAGCTCAGGCGGGGCTACTGGCGTCCGGCGAGCCGGTAGGCGTCGTGGACCAGTTGGATCGCGTTGGCGCAGTCCCGTGCCGTGATGGCCGGCGGGTCGCCGCGTCCCGCGCGATCGAGCATGTCGCGAATCAGCGGCGGATAGTTTCCGGCGGCGGACGCGGCGCCGGGATAACGGTCGTCGCGTCCCGGCGCGATGACCTGCAGGCCGTCGGGCACCACGCGCAGCGTCGCCTTTTCGCCCGCGACCTTGAACTCAAGGTCGCTCTCGTTCGCGGGCCAGGTCGGCCAGGTGTAGCCGACCTCGACGTGAATCAGCGCCCCGTCGCCGCTGCGAAGCGTGGCCAGGGCGTAGTCCTCGACCTGCGCCTGGTGCACGCGATTGCTGATGACCGCCGTCGCGACGGACACGTCCGGTCCGAACAGCATCCGCGCCAAGTCCATGCCGTGGCCGCCGAGGTTGAGCAGGGCGCCCCCACCGGCGAGCTCCCGATCCCACATCCAGGGCGAGTCCCATTCGACATAGCGCTGCATGGTAGGGCGGATCAGGCGCATCACCACGTGTGAGATGCGTCCGAACTCGCCAGCCTCGATCATAGCCTTGGCCCGAACCGCCCACGGCAGCAGGCGGTTCGGGAACGGCACTGCCGCCCAGGCTCCCCGGGCCTCGGCAAGGTCCGCCAGCGCCGTCACGTCCTCGGCGGTGGTTCCCATGGGCTTTTCCATCATGAACGGAATGTCGGCCTCGATGAGGAAGCGGGCGATGGCCGGCATGTCGATATGCCGCCCGAGCGCGACGACGAAGTCGGGCTTGGTCTCGTCGATCATGGCGCGGTAGTCGGCGAACGCGCGACTCTCGAAGCGCCGCGCCCGATCCTCGGCGAGGGCGGTGTCGGAGTCCGATACGCCCACGATGTCGACGTCGAGATCGCGCAGCACCTGCAAGTAGGCGGCGTCGTAGGACGAGTGCCAGTGGTTAACTTCGGTGACGGCGATTCGCCGTGGAATTGGCATGCAACATCACAGATGCGCGCGGGTATCGGACCGTACCATGCACCGTAGGAGTAGGCTTGCAGCAGAGAAGCTTTTGACATCGGGGGTCGAGGATTTGACAGACAAGCAGTCGTGGCAGGAGAAGGCTCGCGAGTTGGCGCGCCAGGCCGAGGCCGAGCTGAAAAGCGAGCGCGTGCAGCAGCGGCTGGGGGAGGCGCGGGCGGCGGTGGACGAGGCGCTCGCGAGCGAACAGGCCCAGCGCGTGCGCGAGGACGCCAAGGCTCTCAGCGCCAAGGCCCGCAGCCAGGTCGAGGAGACGCTGGCGCGGGAGGACGTGCAGCGGGTGCGGGAGGACGTGCAGCAGATGGGCGCCAAGGCTCGCGGGGCGGTGGATGCCGCCATGCAGCGTCCCGAGGCTCAGGAGTTGCGCCGGAAGGTCGAATCGGTGATCGAGGACGTCGGGGAGCGCTTGCGCTCCGAGGCAGCAAGCGACGAGACAGAGGCGGCGAGCGACGAGACAGAGACGGCGAGTGGCGAGATTGAGGCGGCGAGCGGCGAGATGGAGGCAGCGAGCGGCGAGATGGAGGCGGCGAGCGGCGAGATGGAGGCGGCAAGGGACGAGAAGAAGCCGCCCAAGGACTCGGACGTCTCGTAGCGACGGCAGCGCTTCGATTTGACATAATCTATGCAATGCTGGCGAGACCGAGGGCTTGGCGGTTGAGCCCCGCCGGTTGGGGAGGGGTGAGCGATGACGCGTCACGCTTGCCGACCATGAGCCGGGTCAGGTTGGCGGACGCCGCGTCGCCGCTGGCGCTGAGCTTGGACATCGGCAGTTCCTCGGCGCGCGCGGCGCTCTATGACGCCCGTGGCCGCCGGGTGCGAAAGACGGCCGCGAAGGTCGGGCACCGATTCCTCTCGACCACCGACGGCGGCGTCACCGCCGACGCCGCGGCGCTGAGCCACTGCGTGATCGAAGCCATAGACGAGACCATGGCTCGGGCCGACAAGCGAACCGGCGATATCGCGGCGGTCGGATGCAGCGTGTTCGCATCGAGCATTGTCGGCGTGGATGCGGCGGGCGAGGCGCTCACGCCGGTCTATACCTACGCCGACGTCCGTAGCGCCGCCGACGCCGCCGCGCTGCGGGAGGAGTGGGACGCGGCGGCGCTCTACGACCGCACGGGGTGTCCCCTGCACGCGAGCTATCTGGCGCCACGGTTCCGCTGGCTGGCCCGCACGCAGCCGGAGCTGTTGGCAAGCATCCATCGCTGGGTCTCGTTCGGTGAGTACCTCTACGGTCGCCTCTTCGATCGGGCCTGCGGCCTCGGGCTGTCAGCGGCCGCGTGGAGCGGCTTGCTCGACCGGCGAACGATGGACTGGGATCAGACCACCTTGGGCGCCCTGGGAGTCGAGGCCGAGTCCCTCGGGCGCATCGACGCGGAAAGCGCTCCCGTGCGCGGGCTTGCCGCCACGTGGGCGAAACGGTGGCCGGCCCTTGCCGACGCGGCGTGGTTCCCGCCGGTGGCCGACGGAGTGGCCAGCAACGTGGGGACTGCGGAAACCGACACGCCCGCGGTGGTCGTCAACCTGGGAACCAGCGCAGCGGTGCGGGCCATCGTGCCGGGACCGGTCGCGGAGGTGCCGCAGGGCCTCTGGGAGTACCGCATCGCGCCGGGTCAATCCCTCCTCGGCGGCGCGCTCACCGACGGCGGCAACATGGTGCGCTGGGTGGCTGAGCTGACCGATTCGGGTCCCGCAAAGGGATGGGATGCGCTGGTAGGGGACATGCCGCCCGACGATCACGGCGTGACCCTGCTGCCGTTTCTGAGCGGCGAGCGCAGTCCGGGTTGGGACGACCAGGCGCGGGCAACCATTCACGGCCTGCGCCGGAACACGCGGGCGGAAGAATTGCTGCTCGCGGGCATGGAGGCCGTGACCTA
>DAOUHO010000077.1:0-26324 GCA_034428595.1 Chloroflexota bacterium
TTGAGGCGCAGCTCGAGCCGCGGCTCCAGACCCGCTTCGCGGATCAGCTCCCTCGGCGCGCCCTCGGCCACCAGTTCGCCGCGGTGGATGATGCCGACGCGGTCACAGATCTCCTCGGCCTCGTGCATGCTGTGCGTGGTGAGCAAGACGGCCTTGCCCTCGCCGCTCAGCTCGCGAAGCAGCCGGCGCGTCGCCCGCGCGGCGGCCGGATCCAGCGCCGCGGTGGGCTCGTCCAGCATGAGCACCGGCGGCTCGTGGAGCAGCGTGCGGGCGAGGTTGAGTCGCTGCTTCATGCCCGTGCTGTAGGTCTCGACGAGCTGATCGGCGCGGTCCGCCAGACCCAGGTGGTCCAGCAGGCGCTCGGTGCGCTCGCGAATCGCCGATCCGGTCATGTACTCCATGCGCCCGAACAGCTCCAGGTTCTCGCGTCCGGTCAGCCGCCAGTAGAGCCCGCGCTCGCCGGCGAACATGACGCCGATGCTTCCGCGCACGTCCGCGCCCTGGTGCACGGTGTCGTAGCCGCAGACCAGGGCGGCGCCGGCGGTGGGCTCCAACAGGGTGGAGATCATCTTCACCGTGGTCGTCTTGCCGGCCCCGTTCGGGCCCAGCAGGCCGTAGCACTCGCCCGCCGGGATGCGCAGGTCCAGGTCACGCACGGCCACGATCGGCTCGGCTGAGGCCTGGGGCGATTTGCGCCGCCGCACGATCTCCCACGGGCGGCTGCGGGGGACGCGCGGCTCGAAGTGCTTGGTGAGGCCCCGCGTTTCGATGAGGTGCGTGGGTGGTGGATTCGGTGTCATTGACGAATTGGGCTCACGCGGGCGGCTGAGGCACGCTCCGTCCTGGCTACAGCCAACCGCGTTGGGCGCTCGGCGTCAATCGCCCATCGAAGCCGGTGGCCCATGCGGCGCGCAGTGTGGGAGGTGATCCCACGGCTTACGCTCGAACCGCCCAACCTGTCACTCCAAGCGTAGCGAGGAGTCTCAGGGGCGCGGAGCATGCGCCAACGTCCTTAGATTCCTCACTGCGTTCGGAATGACAAGTCAAACGTTCGTTCGAAATGACACGCCAAGCTCGGTGGCCCCTGCGGCGCGCCGCCTGGGAGATTCATCCAAGGTCGATCCCACGCGGCACGCAGCGCGGGCCACCGAGCACACGCGTCCACATAGGACGCCCCAACACGACGGCGGTCGTCAATCGGCAGCGGCGATTCGCGCTCCGCTGATGAGACCCGGAAGCTCGCTTAGCGCGTCGATCGACTCACCCCGCCACGACTCTTGTTCCGAAAACTTCGGAGCGGGCCTGCCTGGGGTCGTGATGAGGATGGTGCGCATGCCGACGCGCTGCGCACCGGAGAGCTCGCCCTGCGCGCCATCGCCGACGTATGCGCAGTCCCGCGGATCAACCCTCAGGCGCTCGCACGCGCGGAGATATATCGTGGGATCGGGCTTGGTCAGTCCCTCGTCGCAGGAAAACAACGGTTCGTCAATCGCTTCGGCGTACGGCGTAGTGGGCCATATGAGTGGAACCTCCGGAATGCAGTTGCTGACGAGGGCTGTTCGGAGGCCCAACGCGCGCAGCTGAGCCAGCGTGACAAGCGCGTCCGGCCGCGGTCGCAAGGCGCGCCGCGTGCACTCGATGCGAATCCGGGATGCCTCGTCAATGGCAGTCTCGTGGGCTCGAACCCCGATCGCTTCGCAGACGCCGCGCACGCACGCCTGGACGGTGGGATTTGTGCCGTCATAGCGCTCCCGCCATGCGGCGGACCAGGCGTTCGAGAATGCGCCGGGATCCGCGCCGACGGCGCGGGCCATCTCGATGCGCGCCGATTTGAACGCTGCGTCGTCGACCGGCGCCGTCAGCGTGTTGAAGAGGTCGAAGACGACCGCCCGCACCGGCGCGCTG
Source organism: Chloroflexota bacterium (assembly GCA_034428595.1). Lineage (GTDB taxonomy): Bacteria > Chloroflexota > UBA11872 > UBA11872 > UBA11872 > JAJECS01. Next base: position 1,906 of record DAOUHO010000077.1, read on the forward strand.
CCGTTCGATATTTGATTCGAGTTAGCCACGCGGGGCACGACTGAACGATCCAACCTGCCACTCCGATCGACACCCAGGTGTCAGTTCGAGCCGCTCCCGCCTGTCATTTCGAGCCGTAGGCGAGGAATCTAAGGGGCAGGGAATATGCACAACGTCCTCAGATTCCTCGCTGCGCTCGGAACGACAAATAAAGCGCGGGCCACCGGATTCGGGCGGCGCTCGACTTACGCTTCCGACGGCGGCGATCCTGGCCTCCGCGTGCGCAGTGGGACTTCTTTGAGAAATATCGTCACCACGAACGCAATCGCCAGCGCCCCGGTCACCAGCAAGAACACGTCGCCAATGGCCGACGCCAGCGTCTCCCGCAGCGCCGTGAGCAGTTGCTCCACCGTTTCGGCGCCCTGCGGCCCGCGGTCGGCGAACCCGGCCTGGAGCTGATCCAGCGCCTCGGGATTCACCAGCGCCTGCGGATTGTTGGACAACTCGGCGAGCTGGCCCTCGGGCAGTGCCTGGCGAATCGCCGGCGGCAGCGCGTCGTCGAGGCCGGTGGCGAACCGGTTGGCCATGTAGGACCCAAGCACCGCCAGGCCCAAGGCGCCGCCAACGGAGCGGTAGAACTGAGTTGCCGAGGTCGCGGCGCCGAGCAGACTTGGCGGAATCGCGTTTTGCACGGCGATGGTGAAGCTGGGGAACGTGATGCCGAGGCCGACGCCCGTGATGACGATGCCGACAACCGCCTGTCCAAAGGACGTATCGGCGGTCATGCGGGAGATGAGCACCACGCCAATCCCCATGATGACGATGCCGACCAGGCCTTGGATGCGGTAGCGCCCGCCCAGGCGTGAGAGGGCCTGCCCTGAGAGCGCGGCGGCCACCACCATGCCCAGCATCATCGGCGTGAGGAACGAGCCGCTGCTGGTTGCCGACGCTCCCAGCACGCCCTGGAAAAACAGCGGAATGAAGATAATGGACCCGAACATGGCGAACCCGGTGAGGAACACGGCGACGAGCGACACGCTCACCGTGCGGTTGGAGTAGATGCTCAGCGGCATGATGGGGTCGCTGGCCCGCCGCTCCACCACCACGAACACCACGATCATGACGGCGGCGAAGGCGAGGATGCCGACGACCTGGGGCGAGAACCACTCGTACTGGATGCCGCCCAGCGACAGGCCGATGAGCAGCGGCACCACGATCAGCGCGAGCAGCGCCATGCCGGCGTAGTCGAGGCGATGGATCCGACCTGCGGGCCGGATGTTGGGGAAGAACCGAATGAACAGGGCAACCACCGGCAGGCCCAAGGGCATGTTGACGTAGAAGACCCAGTTCCACGACAGGCTGTCGGTGATGAAGCCGCCCAGGGTGGGGCCGATCACCGACGAGAGGCCGAAGACCCCGGCCACGACCCCCTGGTACTTGCCGCGCTCCGCGGGGGAGAAGAGGTCGCCCACGGTGATCAAGGACATGGCCATGATGTTGCCGCCGCCGATCCCCTGAATGGCGCGGAAGGCGATGAGCTGGTTCATCGATTGGCTCAGGCCGGCGAGGATGGAGCCAACCAGGAAGATGCAGATGCCGCCCAGGAAGAAGGCCTTGCGTCCGTAGAGATCCGACAGCCGCCCGGCAATGGGCACCACCGTGGTGGAGGCGACCAGATAGGCGGTGGTGACCCAGGTGAATCGGTCGAAGCCGCCGAGGTCGGCCACGATGCGCGGCATGGCCGTGCTGACGATCGTTTGGTCCAGCGAGGCCAGAAACATGGCGAGCATGAGCCCGCCCATGGTCAAGACGATGTGGCGGCGCGGGAGCGGTTCGGAGTCCCCCTCATGGGTCGAATCTGTGGCGGCGTTCGGGGTCACGGACCGATTTCTCGAAGCATGTCCTCGATATCGGCGGTTGGAAACTGGTGCCGCGACGCCTCGGCGATCGCGCGCAGCTTGGCGTCAACCGTGCGCCGATGAGTGCATTGGGCTTGGCGCAGCGCCTGGCGCACCCACTCCGCAACGGTGACGCCCTGCCGCCGGGCAGCACCTTGGATCGCTCGATACTCTTCGTCGTCCAGGAGAATCTGAAGTCGTTTGGACATATGGACAGGCTAAAGCACTGCCATCGGGCGAGTCGATTCCCCGCCTCGCTGGTCAGAGGCGTTAGAGGCTGCGCCCGGGCGCAGCAACCTCCACCGTTTAGTCTCAGCACGCTGCCTTAGAATGCGCCTTCCGTATGGGCGGGCTCCGTTGGTGCGAGCTATGCGAGGGTGGTGGCGGGCGGCTCTGGCAAGCCTCATGTTGCTTGCCCTCGGCGGCACCTGCGGTCCATTCGATTTCGAGCCTGCCGTCGCGACGCCGACACCGGCACACGCCGAAGCCGAGGAGACTCGGTCACCCGCACCGCCCCCGAGTCCGACAGTCGCTGCGGCGCCGGCGGAGTCTCCAACCCCGACGAACGTCTCGCCCACGCCGTCGCCCGAGCCAACGCCGACCGAAACCCCGCCGCCGAGTCCGGCACCCGAGCCGACCACCGCCGCGCACCTCTACATTCCGACGGCTGGCGTGACTGACACGACGCCCACGGCCGAGGCGGAGGTCGAGCCCACCGTCGAGGACCAAACGGCAGAGCGGCTGCGCCAGGTTGTCCAGGAAAGCATCCGCCGAGAGTTTCCGGACGCCGAGGCGCAGCCCGTGCACGTCTTCCCGCTGCGTCTGTCCGGCGCGGCGGGAGAATTTTGGGGCGCGGTCACCGACGGCCCACAGCCCGCCAGGCTCACGACCGAACACGTGATAGTGAACTTCTTTCACTTCGCCGCCGTGTACCGCCTGGATGCGACGAATGCGTGGATCGAAATCGACCGCCTGGAGATCGAGCTGGCGCCGCAGCGAACGCAGGTCGACCTGACGCCAACCGGCTGGGCGCTGGCCGACGGCGCGCCGGCGGCCTGGATCATCGTCCGCGGCGGCACCGGGGCCCATGCCGGCACGCTGAACATCATCAGGTTCGATGGCGAAACGCTCAGCACGGAGCTCTCATGGTTGAGCGCTCGTCCGGACGCCGGCGAGGTCGCGGACCTGGACGGCGACGGGATGGCCGAGGTGGTAGTCGACGACTCTGACCCCTACGTCTTCTGCTACGCCTGCGCGGTTGAGCTCAAGCGTGAAATCCTCTATTGGTGGGACGGATCGCGGCTCGTTCCGGTGGATCTGCGCGCCCCCGTCGCCAACGCGCCCGCCGGTGTCGCCGACGAGGTCGATGAGGTTGTGGCGCTGGCCCGCGCCAGTCTGTGGCGGGACGCAGCGCTGGCGGCGATCGCCGCGGCCCGGCAGGCCCCAGAAAGCGCGGAAGTCCGCTGGCTCTCGGTGTTGGTCAACCGGACCGCCGCGGCGCGGCTGCTCCACGCAGGCTCGGTGGCCCAACCGCTGCTGACCACGGTGTTTGCCGGCGAGTACGGCGCTGCCGTCGAGCTCATGCGCGCGCTCGACCCGGCCCAGGCGTTCGCCCTCGATGGGCCGCTGATCGTCGACACGGAGGCGGAACGCGATCCGGCCACCATGGCCACCCAGCTGCTCGACCACACGACGCGGGCGCTGGACGCTGCCCCCGACCGGGCCGAGATCCATGCCGTCCACGCCCTCGCGCTCACGCTCGCCTCGCCCGATGACCTCACCGAGGCGCGGTCGGCCATGCGGCGGGCCGTGGAGCTAGCGCCCGACGACCCATTGCTTGCAGCCGCCAATGACTTCCTTGCCGGCGCGCCGCAGGCTCCCGGCACACCTCCGAGCCCGCCCGACGGTCCGGAGCCCATGCTGCCCGGCCCGTCGGCCGAGTTCTTTGCCGAGGGCAACCTGCTCGGGAGCGGTGATCGCGGCCGGAACGTCAAGGCCCTGCATCAACGGCTGGCGTGCCTGCGGGTGCCGGGATTCAATGATCCCGGTCGATATTTCGACGAATACCACGAGGCCACGCGGCGAGCCATGGTGCGATTCCAGGCCGACCATGGGCTCACGCCCACGGGCGTCGTCGGTGCGGCCACCTGGAACGCGATCGAGGAGGCCAGCGCGGCGTCGCCGGATTGCAGCCGGCAAGCGCTCGCCCTGCCGTCCAACACCTTTTTCGCAATCGCTCCCGACGCATCAATCGACGATGCACCCGCCGACAACCAACCGGCGGATCCCGAAGCGTCCGCAGACGATTTGGCCGCCGACGTCGCCAGCCGACCCTCCCACGGAGAAGCCGGGCAGCCGGTGGTCTATCTGACGTTCGACGACGGCCCCCACGCGAGCTACACCCTGCCCATGCTGGAGATCCTGTCGCATTACGACGCCGTCGCCACGTTCTTCGTGCTCGGCGTTCAGGTGCAGCGCTTCCCCGATGTGCTGGAGCAGGTGGTCGCCGGAGGCCATCGGATCGCGAGCCACACCGTCAACCATCCGTCGCTCGCGAACCTCACCCGGGAGGAGTTCATCGGCGAGGTGGCCGGCGGGGACGAGGCGATTCGGGAGGTCGTCGGCGACCGGGCCGACCCGCTTGCCTGCTTGCGCCCGCCCTACGGCGCCGTCGATGCGCGCACGGCCCCGCTCGCCGCCGAGTTGGGCAAAGCGCTGGTGATGTGGGACGTCGACCCGCAGGACTGGCGGCAGCCGGGCGCCGGGCAGATCGCTTCATATGTCCTTTCCCACGCATCGCCCGGGGCGATCATCCTCATGCACGACGGCGGCGGCGGCCGCAGCCAGACCGTCGCCGCGCTCGACACCGTCCTCGCCGAGCTCTCATCGCGTGGGTACGAGTTTCGCGGTATCCCGGCGTGCGGCGGCCAACCGGCCACCCCCGATGCCACGCCGACGCCGGCCGATGACGAGCCTGTCGGCGCCGACGCCACGGTCACTCCCAGCGGCTGAGGGAGGAAGCCGGACCCATCCCCCGGCGCGCTAGGCTGGCGCCAGAGCACGCCGCCAGTGCTGCCAACGACAGGCGCCCGGCATGGACGATCGTCACGTCCGTCTAAGCCGCAAGCGTTCTCCGGACCCCCAGCCATCGCCCGAGCGGCCTCCGCCGGTCGAGGTTCGCCAGCTCAACAAGCGCTACCAGAACGGCCCGCAGGCCAACCAGGACATATCGCTCACGGTCGAGTGGGGCGAAGCGCTGGGAGTCATGGGGCCGAACGGCGCCGGGAAAACCACGCTCGTGCGGCAGATCACGACGGAGCTGCTGCCGACGTCGGGCCAGGTGCGCGTCCTTGGCATCGACGCCGTCACCCATCCGGATGAGGTCAAGGCGCGCATCGGGGTGGTGCCGCAAGAGGCTCAACTCTTTGACGGTCTCTCGGTTCATCAGCACTTGCGTATCTTCGGCAAGTTGCGCGGACTCTCACGGCGCGACGCTCGGCAACGCGCCGATGAACTGATCGAGCACCTCGATCTGGAGCGCTACCGCGATACCACGAGCAGCAGATTGTCGGGCGGCCTTCGCCGCCGGCTGCTGGTCGGCATTGCCCTGTTGGCGGAACCGGACGTTTTGATCCTGGACGAACCGACGGTTGGCCTGGACGTTGAGTCACGCCACGGGCTCTGGGAGGTCATCCGGAGCTACCGCGCACGAGACGCCGCGGTGTTGCTGACTACGCACTACATGGAGGAAGCGGAGACGCTCTGCGACCGCATCGGCATCATCCAGGAAGGACGCCTGATCGCCCTTGACACGGTCGCGAATCTGCGCACGTCCATCGGGCATGAATACAAGCTGGTCTACGAGACGACCGAGGGCCGTCAGACCGTGTACGGCAACGACGACTCATCGCTGGCCGCCCAAGTGCGGGCGGAGGGCGTTGACGAGTACGCAGTCATGCGAACCACGTTGGAAGATGTCTACCTGGCGCTGACGCAGGCAACCGGCGAAGGGAGTGACGCCGATGGCGCGAGCTGACGCGCTCAACACCCGAGGCCCACGAAAGTTCGTCGGCGATGCCTTCGCCGTGCTGGAGCTCCACGCGCTGCCCATGATCCGCCAGTGGTATCTCATCGTTCTGGGATCGGTGATGCTTCCGATCCCGATGTTCTATGTCTTTCAGGCCATCGCTCCCGACGACCCAGCCATATGGCAGCGCCTGGTGGCGGGAACGCTGATTTTCGGTGTGGCCTTCAGCACCGCCATGCTGGTCGGACAACAGATCGTGGCGCAACGTTTCCTGGGCCATCTAAAGCTCATCATCACCATGCCCGTCTCCAAGAGCGCCTATGTCGCCGGCACGCTTGCGTTCACGTCGGTGGCCGGCGTCTTGTCTACGGCTTTTCTGCTGGGATTCGCGTTCGTCGCCGGTGTCGAGATCAGCCCCACGTGGGCGCTGGCCCCAGCCCTGCTGCTGACGGTGCTGGCGCTGGCCGGCATCGTGCTGTTCGTCATGAGCTTCGCGCCCTCGCTGCAGGTAGGAAACCTCATCGCCAGCCTGGTTGCGATCGTGCTGGTGATCATCTCGCCGGTGTATTTCACGATGGAGGCGGCGCCGTTGCCATTGCAGTGGTTCGGGTATGTCTCGCCGCTGCGATACGCGGCGGACGCGATTGCCGCCTCGCTCGGCGGCCGGGTCGATGTCGGGCTTGAGTTGGGTGTTCTAGCGGCCTACGCGATTGTCGCCATGGGCCTGGGACTGTGGCGGCTGCCCTGGCGCGAGACTTAACGCGTTTCGGCCAGCCTGTACCGGCAGGGGCGCCTTAACGATGTCGCCAAGAACCTTCGCCCGCACCCGGCGCGAGTTGCCCGGCAGGTAGGCCAGCGGCAGGTCCTCGACCTCCACGACCTCCAGCGTGTCGGGATCGGCGCCCGCTGAGATAGCGTCGGTTCGGGCGCCGGCGGTCGCCGCTGCGATGGCCTCGTCGCGCGGCACGTCGCGGTAGACCCGGTCCGACTCGCCGCTGACCTGGGCCATCGCGGCGCCCACGGCGTTGGCAACGGCGGCATGCGGCACGCGCACGGTGTCGTCCGCGCCCGCCAGGCCGTCTGGCACCAGGAACGCGCCGCCGCCAACCGCGATCACCGGCCGGGGCTGAGTGTCAGGTCTCATGCGGTCAATGGCGTCTTCGAGCTTGGCGCGAATCAGGGCCATCGCCTCGCGGACCAAGGCGGACGGAAACTCGGCCACGCGACGCGGATCGCCCAGGGCTGAGACTCCGGCGGCGACCGCGACATCGGTGCAAGTGGTGACATCCCCGCCGAAGACGCAGCCCAGATCGGTCAGCCGATAACCCACGCTCTCCGGGCCGATGGCCAACGGCGATGCCGTCACCTTTGACCCGCCGCCGAGCGGCAGCGACAGCAGGTCCGGCATTTGGAACAGCGTGCGCACGCCGCCGATCTCGACCACCCGGTTGGCCTGGCGGGGGAGACCCTGCCGCACATAGCCGATGTCGGTCGTCGTCCCGCCCACGTCGATGACCAGCGCGTCGCGCATGCCCGATAGGAACGCCGCGCCCCGCATGCTGTTGGTGGGACCGCAAGCGACGCTGAGGATCGGCAGCTCCGCCGCCCGCTCCATCCGCGCGATGGTGCCGTCGTTCTGGGTCAGATAGACAGGTGCGTCAATCCCGACCCTTCGAAGGCCCTCGGCAAATGCAGCCGTCGTCTTGCGCGCGAGGCCAACCAGGCTGGCATTGAGAATGGTCACGTTTTCGCGCGGCAGCAGGCCGATGCGCCCCAGGCGATGTGACAGCGTGACGCCGGCCTCGGGACACACGCGGCGCACGATCTGGCCTGCCTGCTCTTCCAGTGTCGTGTCGAGCGGTGAGAAGACGGACGTAATCGCCACGGCCTGGATTCCGGCCTCCCGGATTTCGCGGGCCGCATCCTCCACCGCCCCGGCGTCGAACTCGACGATCGGGCGACCGTCGTATTCATGCCCGCCCCGCACCATGAAGTGCCGTGCGCGGACGGCCGCGGCAAGGTCGGCAGGCCAGTCCGTGAAGGGCTCGAGAAAGGCGGTCGCCGGCAGGCCGATGCGGATCGCCGCGGTCGGCGTCAGCCCCCGCCGCTCGACGATGGCGTTGGTGAAATGCGTCGTGCCCAGCATGACGGCGTCGACTTGCTCCGCGTCCGGTCCGGCCAGCGCCAGAAGCGCGTCGAGCGCCGACGAGATGCCCGAGCTCACATCGGCCGTGGTCGCCGTCTTGACATCATGAAGCACCTCGCGGTGAGCGAGCAGCACGGCGTCCGTGCTGGTCCCACCAACGTCGATCCCGATGACCCTCACCGGGTCACCGCGTGAAGAGCGGGCGGTATTCGAGATCGTGGCCGAACGCTCGCGGACCCGTGAGCTCGAGCCCTCGCTCGCTCAGCAGCATCACCGGCGCCGGCAGCGCGACGACCGCCACCCGCTGGCCAAACCGGACAACTTCCGTGCCGATGGCCTCGCCCGAGTCCTGATCCAGCACGCAGATCAGGTCCGGCGTGGTGGCGCACGGTTCGTCGCCGCGCCAGGCGACAGTGAACTCGTTTTGGAACGCAATGCGCATGGTGGCGCCGGCGTCGGCGTCAAGACCCGCGACGTCGAGCCGCCCGCGCAGGTAGCCGCCGGTAGTCTGGCGCTCCACGTCTGCGACCTTGCCGCGCATCAGCTCGATGCCGCGCTCTTGACTCAGCAGCGCATCCACCGGATCGCGGTGCTCAACTCGGGCGCGCCTGATGGTCCGACCGATGCGAAGGGCCTTGGTGACCGTGTGCAGATGCGAGCCGGTCTTCACCTCGCGTCCCGTCCGCGGCGGGTTGCAGGTCGCGGCCACGGCGCCCAACTCGGTGCAGGCCCGGCGGCGCAGGCGCTCGAGCCATTTCCAGTCCGCCGCCTCGGAGATGATCACCGTGTTCGGCCGGATGTCGGCCATCACCAGCGGATGGCAGGTGAAGTCCTTCACGGCGAAGCTCGTCATCTGCGCCTCGGGGAATGCGCGGCCCATGGCGTCGGCGTCCACGAGGGGCAACCCAAGCATGGCCGCCGCCATCAGCGGTTGAAACGCATTGCCGCCGCCGATCTCCCACGACATTACGGCCGAGAATCGAATGCCGGCGTAGGTCTCCATCTCGCGGATCGCCCGGGTCACCGTCGCCGGATCGGTCAGTCGCTCCTCGGCCGGCAGCGGCGACCCCATCTGATTGACCGCCGCGACATACGCGTCGTCCGGCAGGTCCACGGGATCGATGACGTCGACCACGCGGCCTTGCGCGTAGAGCTGCTTGAGGCAGAGGTAGCCGAAGTAGGGATCGCCGCCGCCTCCGGTACCGAGAATCCAGGCGCCGACGCGCAAGTCTTCAATGTCGGACGCGGTGAGGGCCGTCCGCTCGACGCCGTGGAGGTCGTGGGGAACCGGGCCGCTGCTCACCATGCCGTGGATCGTACTGCGGACGCCTATGGAGAACCCGCACGCGGGTGCCTGAACGGCGCCCAAGCGGCCGCCGTGGCCCGGCGCAACAGAGGTGGCCGAGGTCTTCGATCCCCGTCACTGGTGACCGTTCGCGGCGTGGGCCATACTCACGCATCAGCGTGAGGGCATCACCCACACAAGGATCAGATCCCATGACGGCGACCGCCCCGACCGTCCCGCAAGTTGCCCGCCTCACCGAGAGCCAGATCGCCGAGTTCAAGCGCACCGGCTACCTCGTGCTCCCCGGCGTCATCGACCCCGACCTCTGCCGGCAGGCCCGCGACCAAATGTGGGAGACCGTGGCCGAAAACCGGCCCAGCATGAAACGCGACGCCCCCTCCACCTGGGTCCCGTTCACCGACGAGGAGAAAGAAAGCTACCAGCGGCCCGAGGTCGGCGGCGACCCGTACTTCTCGGGCGGCGGCCACCGAATGATCATTCGCAACGGCGCCGAGGACCTGCTGCTCGACATTGGCGCCCGCGCGGTGTGGGACATCGCCGAGCAGATGCTGGGCAAGGGAGAGGTCGTGTTCCCCGGCGGCGTCGACGAGTCCGGCTGCAGCACCGGCCCGTGCTTCATGACCAAGAAGATCGCCGATGGCATGGAAGTCCACATGGGCCCCAGGCACGAGGAGTGGACCGGCAAGGGCTCGGGCGAGACCGAATACCTGCGGCTGCCCAGCACCGGCCCCCACTGGATGACCGCGCAGGGCACCCGCGGCATGTACTGCACCCTGCCCAACAGCCCCGTCTCGACCCCGCCCGACTGGCGCGGCGCCCACGCGGGCGAAGGTCTCTACCAAACGCGGCAACTGCTGCAGACCGCGGTCTATTTCGACGACGTGCCGCCGGGCGCGGGCGGCTTGATGCTCTTTCCGGGGAGCCACACGCGCATCTGGGATTACTGGGAAGCCAAGAACCACGGGGCGACGGCCATTGCGAACGGCGAGGACTCGCCCAGGTTCATTGGCTACACCGATCCCCCGATCCGCGACATCAAGGCCGAGACGGAACCCGTGATGACGGCGGGACCGGCCGGGTCCGTGGTGCTCTGGCACACCATCATGTTGCACTTGGCTGGGTGGAACGAATCCAGCGACATCATCCGCCAGGCCACGCTCTACGGCTTCCACAAGACGCCCGAGTGCTGGCCCGACGACCGGCTCGCCGCCGGACCCAAGGGTGACATCTGGACTGATTGGTCCGACGAGGTGCGGGCGGTGGAGGTGTAGCTCACCGCACGCCGGATTCCCGACCTGAGTGGCCTGGTCTTGGTCGTCCAGAGCGTTTGGAGAAGAGGACTGACGGTCCGATGAAGATCTCCGGCGTCCACGACATGGGCGGCGTGCCGGGCTACGGACGCGTCGAGCTCGAATCCGATGAGCCGGTCTTCCGCAGCGAGTGGGAGGGTCGGGTCTTCGGCCTGGTGACCTCGGTCAAGGACGGCCTCTCGCGCCCGAGGCTGGAGGGGCTCGACCCGGACGAATACCTGTCCGGCTACTACCAACGGTGGCTGCTCGCCTTCGAGCGCGGGCTCATCGCGCGGGGCGCGCTCAGCGTCGAGGAGTTGGACGCAAGGACCGAATACTTTCGCAGCAATCCGACAGCGAGCCCGACGCGCAACGTCGACCCGGAGCTGACCGACCGTGTCCGTCAGGGCATGTATCGGCAGCGGGGCGTTCGCAAGACGCCGGCACGGGCGCCGGCCTTCGACGTGGGGGATCGCGTGCGAGCCCGCAGAATCCGGCACGGTGGACACACCCGCTCGCCTGGATATGCGCAGGGCAAGCGCGGGGAAATCCACGCCGTATATGCCGCCTACGACCTGCCCGACGACCATCGCGGGGACAACGCCGCGCCGGCCCAGCACCTTTACAGCGTCAGGTTCGACGGGATCGAGCTTTGGGGGACGTCGGCGGAGCCGGGCACAGCCGTGCACATCGACATGTGGGAGGGCTACCTAGAACCGCTTGGCTCGGGCGGCGCCGAACGGAGTGACCCATGAGCGGCGACCACGACGGCGACCACCACCCCGAGTCGGAGTCATACGCGGCGCTGCGCGCGAAGGCGCTTGAGTCGCTGCTGGTCGAAAAAGGCCTGGTAACCACGGACGCCATCGACGAGATCGTGCGCATGTACGAGCAGGACATCGGCCCCCTGAACGGCGCCGCGGTTGTCGCGCGGGCGTGGGTCGATCCCGAATACAAGCAACGATTGCTGGAAAACGGTACCGAGGCCATCGCCGAGCTTGGCTTCGGCGGCGCCGAGGGAGCCGAGATCGTGGTGCTGGAGAGCACGCCCCAGGTCCACAACATGGTCGTGTGCACGCTCTGCTCGTGCTATCCCTGGCCGGTGCTTGGCCTGCCACCCACCTGGTACAAGGACGCGGCCTACCGATCCCGCGTGGTCCGCGAGCCTCGCGCGGTACTCCGAGAGTTTGGCCTCGCCGTTGACGAGTCCAAGGAGATCCGGGTGTGGGACAGCACCGCGTCGCTGCGCTACATGGTGCTGCCGGAGCGGCCCGACGGCACAGGCGATCTGCCGGAGGAGAAGCTGGCTGAGCTCGTGACTCGCGACTCGATGATCGGGGTAGGGCTGGCGCGGTCGAGGTCGGAGATCGCATAGATGCCCGGTACGTACGAGCCCAAATGAGCAGACGGCCCGACCGCGGCATATCGGCCATGACCGGCGACGAGGCGCTGCCCAGGAAGAACGGTGAGCTGGTCTTCAACGAACCCTGGGAGGGCCGGGCCTTCGGTCTGGCCGCCGCATTGACCGAGGGCGGCGGCTACGACTGGGTGGAGTTTCGCGACAAGCTCGTCGAGGTCACCGCGAGCGACGAGAGTCACGGAGACCCAACCGGATACTACGAGCGCTGGCTTCGAGCCCTGGAGCGGCTGGCGCTGGAGCACGGGCTCGTCACATCAGCGGAGCTGGACGCGAAGATCGACGCCCTTGCGTCCGACCAGCACGGTGATCACTGATGCACGCCTTGGGAGTGTCATTCCGAGCGTAGCGAGGAATCTAGAACGCTCGTTTTCAGGCGCAAGAAGTCAGTCTCCGGCCCCTAGTCTTGGGGGTGGAATGCCATCGACACAATGTGTAGGCCCCCCGTACCGGCCGCAGAATCCTGGCGCGCGCTCGGATTGACTGAGGGTGGCCCTGCGAGTCACCGACACAGGCTGCCGATTGCCGCTCGCACGGCTTGTATATCATCGCGCCCACGCAGTCTCGGAGCGCCGCGCATGTCCCAGCCGTCCGTTCGCAGCAGCCCCTACGGCGACGTGCAGCTCAGCGCGTTTCGGGAGGTGCTCACCTATCCGGGTCGCTATCTCAACGACCACTGCCTGATCCGGCACGACGGCCGGTGGCACTTCTTCGGCATCATCGGCGACGTGACCGGTCCCGGCGAGATTCACGGCGTCGAGGACTCGCTGGCCCACGCCACGTCCGCCGACTTGATGCAGTGGACCGTGCATCCGCCGGCGCTCACGGCCTCCGGCGTCTGGCCGGAAGAGGTCACCTGCTTCGCGCCCTACGTCATCGAGCACGAGGGCTGCTTCCACATGCTGTACTGCGTCACGGACGCGCACCGCACGCAGCGCATCTGCCTCGCCACGTCGACCGACCTCTTCACCTGGGAGCGCTTTCCGGGGAATCCCGTCATCGTGCCGTCGGTTTCCTGGGCCAAATGGCCCGGATTCGGTCTGCCGCGGCCCGACGAGGTGGAGCGCATGCACCGCGATGCGGGCGGCGACGCGCTTTCCGTCGCGCGGCGCCTGGGCGGGAGCTACGGCGGCTGCCGCGATCCGCACATCATCCGGCTCGACGACGGGACGTTCGTGGCCTATTGGGTGGCGCGCGTACAGGAGAAGCTTGGCCACAACCTGGTCTGCGTGGCCGCGTCCATGTCCCACGACCTACGCCACTGGCAGGAAATCGGGCCGGTGTTCACCATGAAGGCCTGGCCGTTCGACGAGGAGCCGACGCTCGAGGTCGAGTCGCCCTGCGTGGTGCCCAAGGACGGCAGGTTCTGGCTCTTCTTCAAGCACGGCTGGTGGACGCACTTCGTCGCCTCGGACTCGCCCTATGATTTCCACGGCTACGAGCCGCAGCGGCTGGGATTCTGTCACGCGTCGGAGGTATTCCATTGGGAGGACCAGTGGTGGATCACCCACTGCTCCGCCGATCCGGAGGACTTCCGCTACCGTGAGTCCAACCGCACCCGAGGCCTGTTCATAGGGCGCCTGGACTGGCCGGACGGTGCCCAGCCGCGGCTGATTGCCCCCGGCGAAGAAGCGTGAAGCTCGCCGCGCCCGCCGACACGGGCAATCTCGGCGGCGCGCCCTGGCCGTCGCCGGACGACCTGGCCCAGATGCAGGCGTCCGACTACGTGCTGCACGCCGCCGGCGGCCGACTGAACCGCGCTCCGGTGAGCAAGTCGATCCTGCCCCACGATCCCGCCGGCCACCCGCAGATGATCCACGCCGCGCGGGCCCCGGACGGCGCCATCTACGTCAACCAGGGCTCGCTGATGTGCCGCAGCGACGACGAGGGCCGCACCTGGACCTCCCATCCGCGCGGCGACGCGGCGGGACGGCGTCCGTCGCCCGTCTTGGGCCTGGACATGTACCCCTACAACGGGCCCTTCGCCATCCTCGACGACGGCACACTCCTGCACGTCGGCTCGAACGACGGCATCCGCGCCGATCCCATCGAGATCATGGGCTCGATCGACCAGGGCCGCAGTTGGCAGGTGCATTCCGGGCTGACGCTGCCGGCCCGCTACGACGAGCGCTACTTCCACTCCCTTCAGGTGGTCGACGGCGGAAACCTGCTCCTGCTCTATTGCTGCCGCGACTGCCTGGTCTGGGAGCCGCCCGCCAGCGGCGTGATGCACCTGCTGGCTTTCAGATCGAGCGACGGCGGGCACACGTGGTCGGAACCGTCCCTGGTTTGCGACTGGGGCACCGAGGGCGCGGTCGCGGATCTGGGCGGCGGTCGGCTGCTGGCGGTCGTGCGCTACCAGCGGCCGCGCATGCCGGACGACCTCGCGGAGGATCTGGAGCCGCAGGGCGCGCGCGGCAATCTCGCCTGGAAGCACGTATTCCTGGCCGATTCGCCCGACGGCGGCCGCACCTGGGGCAACTTGCGGCAGCTCACGACAATCTTCGGCCAGTGCTTCGGCGCGCCCGCGGTCGCCGGCGACGGGACGATCGCCGTTATCCACGACACTCGTTACGGCCCCGGCCCGCCGAGCGGTCGGGTGATGCTGAGCCGCGACTCCGGCGAAACCTGGGCCGACGAAGCCGTCTACCTCTACTACGGCTCAGCCGTCAGCGGATTCAGCGCCAGCGTGACCTTGGACGACGGCGACGTGCTTTCGATCGTCGGCACCTCCGACCACGAGCCCGCGCGCACCGTGTGGGACGCCGCCATCGGACACACCCAGGTCACCGCCATCCGCTGGAATCCTGGGGAGCTGACCTCACATCCGGTCGAGGATCCACTGGAAGAAGTCGAGCGGGAATAGGTCCGGCGCGAAGTCGGGAAAGCGCTCGGGACCGAACAACAGCTTCACCAACTCACAATCGCTCACCTCGAGTGTGTGGGCGCCCCGTCGCAGCCGCCACCCGTCGGCGGATGTCGTGGCCTCGACCTCGTTCAAATCGAGCGCGCTAAGCAGCGACTCGAAATTCATGACCCGGATCATGTAGTGATGGGTCTGGCCGAACGGGATGCCGGTCTCCAGCAGCAGGCCGGCGAGACCGTGGTCCGATTCGGGCACGACCACGTCCAGCGTCACCACCGTGCTCTCTCCGGGCGGGCGCTCGCTGGTGCTGGCGTGTGGATCGTCGATGTCACGCAGCACGCGCTGTAGCAGCGCCACGGTGGCCGCCACGTCGCCGCCGTACTCGACCACCGCCCGCTGGCGCTCGGCCACGTACGCCACCGGCTCGCCGTCGTGCAGCGCGATCAGCAGCCGGTCGGCCCGTGATTGCGCCACCAGCGTGAAGTAGTGCTCGTCGCGGTCGGCGCCCATCGGCTCGCGGGCGTGCATGGCCACGAGCGCCGGCACGTGCGAGCGCCAGTCCTCGGTGATCTGAACGTCGGGACTGGGCGGCAGCAGGGTGATGTTCGCGCGGTCCAGCGTGTGGCTTCGCTGACGCATGCCCACTTCCCAGCCGAAGCGCCGGTAGTAGTTCTGACTGACGGTGCCCAGCATGGCGATGTGGTGGCCGCTGGCCCGCATCACCCGGTGCGCGTCGTGCAGCACGGCCGCGCCCAGGCCGCGCTTGCGGTGCGCCGGGTGCGTGACGAAGCCGTTGATGCCGCCGACGTCAATTCGACCCCGCGGCGTGCGCACCGTGGTTGGGGCGACGGCCACCGCGCTCACGACCAGGCCGTCGTGCGTGATCACGCGGATGTTGTCGAGGTTGCCCGGGTGATAGACGTGCGGCCAGTCGGCGCCCATGGTCGGCCAGCGCGGCGCTTCGGGTGGCGAATCAAGCGTCCGCAGCGCCAAGTTTTGCAGGTCCAGCATGGCCCCGAACTCATGCGGGTCGCAGGCCCGCGGTCCGTCGTAGCCGTCGGGCAGCGGCGGTGCGCCGGTGGACCGCGGCGAAGGCTCAGCCAATGGCGACTCCTCGTCGCTTGAGCTTGGCGGTCAGCCGCAGCGCCGCGTCGGCGGTGTCCACGTCTTTCTTGCCGTAGCACACGACCATGGTCAGTCGGCCCGCCTCGCTGGCTTGCTCGACGGAATCGGCTCTCTCCTCGATCTGAGCATCGGTATACCGCACGCGACCGTCGCCGCTCGAATCAGCCGCCGGGCCGCGAAATCGGAAATACACCAGGTCACCGGAATCCGTCGACATCGGCACGCGATCCGACGCTAGCGGGTCGCGGCGCACCCGCGCAATGTGGTGGGTGCGCAGGGCCTCGCCGATCCGCGCGCCAAGGTCGTCGTCCGGCGCGTCGGGCAACTCCACGGCCAGGGGCAATTCGCCGAAGCCAGCGCGCAGTACGGCGAGCGAGCGCTCCAGGTCGATCGCGGCGCTCAGCTTGCCGGGGAACTGCAAGAGATACGCCGCAAACTTGCCTGCCGCGATCAGCGGACGCGCCATCGCTCTGTGCCGGTCAAACCCAGTCGCGTCGGCCTTGTCCGGATTGCGCAGCCAGAAGAAGACGAAGCGGTGCGCCTTGAGGCTCATCGTGAATCCGTCCGGCGTCTGCTCGGCCCATGCGGCAACCGTCTCGGGCTTGGGCATGCGAAAGAAGGTGGCGTTCACCTCAACGCCCGGCAGCCGCATGGCGTAGGCCGCCAGCTTTTCGCTCGCCTTGGTGCCGCGCGGATAGAACCCGCGCAGGTCGTTCCAATTCGCGGTTCCCACGATCACCCGGCTCCGAGTGGTCACGGCGCATTCGCCCGAGACTGGTGACCCCTGCTATGTCCGGTTGGGCCGGGTGGCCCCGGGAAATCCGTCGCCAACTTCCAGTGTCCCCCGGACTGGATTCCGGCCCCGTATCGCGTACGGGGTAGGCTTTCCGCCGGAATGACGGAGGGGTTAGGCACAGGTCTCTGAGTGCGGGCTCAGCTTGCCTTTTGGTGGACGCGCGGATCCGTGGGGTCGCCGGGATAGCCGTAGGGTCGGTAGTCCGCCGGCCCGATCTTCGGCCACCCCTGACCGCCCAGGGCCTGAAAGTCGTCCAGGCGCCCGCACAACCAGAAATACATGCGCGCTGCGGCCAGGTAGGACTGTCGCGGCGCGGGCCCTGCATCGGGGCCGGGGCCGTAGACCGCCGTCGCGGGATCGAAGTCCGGCTCGCGCACCCAGTCTTGCTGCGGCGCCGCGGTGCGCCAGTAGTTGTACTTGAGCAAATTGCGAATGCCCGACGCCGTCGACTTGGTGCGGCGGTGCCACACGGAATAGGCCGAGATGAAGATCGATCCGGCCGGGGCCGCGCTCGACACCGTGCCGCGAAACATGCCGTAGAGCCCGGAGCTGCCCCGCCCGAAGGGCCAGTACAGGGGTGAGCCGGGCAGAAAGGCCGTGGCGCCCATCTCCACCGTTGTGTCCTGCGGGTAGTAATAGACCTGCAGGTAGTTCAGCTCGTGGCTCGACAGCGAGCCGCCATCGCGGTGCCAGCCGTAGGCGCGGGCGGGCATGTGGACGCGATGGCTGGACATGATCGGTGGCAGCGCGAAGTCCCGCCCAAGCAGGGATCGCACCGCACCTGCCGCCACCGGGTTGCAGATCACGCCGTCGATGAACCAGTCCTCGTCAAGGATCTCGTTGGGCTCGTGGTTGGCGAAATCGCCCGGCTCGATGTGCGGGGCGTGGTCGTCCATGAATTCGACAACCCGCTGGTTGACGTCGTCGGGAACGACGCCCTCGAGCGGCAGATAGCCCGTCTTGCAGAAGTCGAGGACCTGGGAATCGGTGAGCGTCGGTTCGCAGTCGTGGGTGCGCATGGCGGCCTTACCTCACCTTCTCCAGGATGAACTCGACTCCCGGTCCGTGGAGCCTGGTCTCGTCCAGCATCACGGCCAGCTCCGGAAACTTGATGATGCGCCAGCCGTCGTTCAAGGCGTCCATGACGGTGTCGTAGGGCATGTCGTCGGGGTCCCGCGGACCCTCGTCGATCTCGCCGTCTCGCGCGATGAACATCCCGATCACCGCCGAGTTGACCGACGCGGTGCCGGCTTGGAGGTACAGCAACTCCTGGCGCTTGTCCTCGCCATTGGCCAATGACTGCAGGGTGTCCCGCAGGTCGGACTCGGTCAGCGTGCCGGCGCGAAACCGCTCGATGCACGACTCGATCGCTGCATGCCGTGGCGAACTCATGACCAGCGCGCCTCCGCTCGATTCACGGGCTCGATTCTGGTGCGGCAGCCTATCACGGGGATGCATCCAGTTGTCTCGCGCTCGGGCGCCCTGGGAGCGGCCGTCCCCAGGTCCGTCATTCCCGCGAAGGCGAGAATGGAGCGCACGGCCGCCACCTCACGCCGCGTAGACTGCCCGTCACAGCCCAACGCACGAGAGGCAAGCAACCATGCCGCGAGGCTGGGCCGTCCGGCTGCCATCGCCATGAGTTGGCGCGTCGTCGAGCACGTCACCGTCTACCGCGAGACCGGGCACTACGCCACCGCGCCCAACGTCGTGCGCACGCCATCGGGCGAGTTGCTGGTGCTTTTCCACCGCTCCCCGCATCTCGGCCATGCGCACCACAGCCATCCCCTCTTCGACGTGCGCGCGGTCGCGTCGAGCGACGAGGGTCAAACCTGGAGCGAGCCGTGGCTCGTCACCAACGATCCCCGCGGCGGGGTGATTGACTTCGGCACCCACACGCTCGCCGACGGCAGCATCTTTCTCCACGCCTCGAGCAACGAGCTTGTGCCCGCCCAGGGATTTGCCGAGTTCATCTTCCGCGCGCCGCCGCACGCACGGGACGTCGGCTCGCCGCAGCATTCGACCTGGATCTCCCGACCGGGCATCCCGTTCTGGGTGCGCTCCCGCGACGGCGGAGGCACCTGGTCCAACCCCGTACGCTTTCCCCGCCTGCCGGACGCCAAATGGGGCCATCCCGCCGAGCACTCGGGGGTGTGCCGCAGCGGTTTGCTGGAGCTGCCTGGCGGCCGGTTGCTCATGCCCAGCAAGGCCACCGAGCGTCCGCGGGGCGAGCAGCCCTACTTCGGCATGCTGCGCGTCTCCGACGACTTCGGCGAGACCTGGACCTACGGTGGCCGCATCGCCGATGACCCCATCGTGCACTTCAGCGAGCCGGCCATTCATCGCACGCCCAGCGGACGAATCGTGGTCTTGTATCGCTGCCATCCGCGGGGCTCGCCGCGAATCCAGCTGTCGGGGCGCCAGGGCGGCACCATCGTCGCGCGCGTCGAGTCGGCCGACGACGGCAAGACGTGGTCGCCGTGGCGTCCGACGTCAATCTACGGCAGCCCGACACACATGCTGCCGCTCAGCGATGGGCGCGTCTTCGTCACCACCGGGACGCGCTGGGATGGGCAGCGCGGCTGCACCGTGCGGGTGACGGATCCCGAATGCGACGACCTCGACACCTGCGCCGACCTCAACGTGCGCAGCGACTCCATGACCTCCGATTGCGGCTATCCGTGGGCCGCGGAGCTACGGGACGGCCGCGTGCTGGTGGTCTACTACTACTCCCACCGCGACCTGCACCGCGGCATCGAAGCCACGGTCGTCGAGGAGGTTTGAGCGCTCCCACGTCGAAGAACATTGCGCAGCCTATTCGTCATTCCCGCGGAGGCGGGAATCCACGCCCCGCTTACCCAGGCCCCGGGCGCGTCAATCGGCGGCGCGGTAGCCTCGGCACGGCACATCAGGCAAGCAAAGCGCACGGAGGTTCCTCATGGAGCGGGTCTGCTTCACCTTTCAGATAAAGCCCGGCAGCGAAGACGAGTACAAGCGCCGTCACGACGAAATCTGGCCGGAGCTGGTCGAGGCCATCCGCGAATCGGGCTTCACTAACTACACGCTGTTCCGGCGCGGACTCCAGGTCATTGCCTACGCGGAGTGCGTGCCCGACGTGGCCACGGCCTTCGGCAAGATCGGGTCCTACGACGTCAACACCCGTTGGAGCGCGTGGTTCGAGGACGTCATCGAGCAACTCACCGACGCGGACGGCCAGATGTTCTTCGCGCCCGAGGTCTGGCACCTGGACTGACCGTCCGCGGGCGCGGGTCACCACACCTGTCACTCCGATACCGCGCCTGCCTCCGTCCGTCATTCCGGCGGAGGCCGGAATCCAGTCAAGGTCTTGGGCGTGTCGAGCGGAACTGGACCCCGGCTTTCGCCGGGGTGACGGGTGAGCGCCGATGCCACGGTGAAACCCCATGGATTGAGCAACGGGTCGAGTCCGATGGCCCGGGCTCTGTGCAGCCTGGAAACTCGGGCGATCGGACCGATTTTGGCCGCCGCCATGCGGGACGGCTAAGGTGAGCAGTTGCTCACCCAATCAGGCGTACCCAAGTGCCCAGCACCTCCCAGCCAAACTTCCTCTTCATCACCACCGACCAGCAGCGGTGGGATGCCCTGGGCATTCACAACCCGCGCATCTGCACGCCCGCGATGGACAGCCTGGCGCGGGACGGCATGCGCTTCGACCGCGCCTATCCCACCAACGCAATCTGCGCTCCCGCGCGCGCCAGCATGATCACGGGACGCAGCCAGCGCGGGCATCACGTCTTCAACAACGTGAACCTCAGCGAGGCCATTCCCGTGGTCGGCGATTCCCTGCGTGAGGCCGGCTACGCCACGGCGCTGGTCGGCAAGCCCCATTTCAAGAGCGGCGAATACGAGGACGTGCTGCCCGATCACCCGCCGCCCGGCGCACCGGTCGATCCCGACGACGGCCTCTGGTATGGACCCTATTTCGGCTTCGACCACGTCGAGATCCTGGGCGCGCACACCTATCCCAAGGGCCACTGGCGCATCTGGCTGGAGCGGCATCATCCCGAGGGCCTGGAGCTGTGGAAGCCGGTTAACGCGCTCGCGCCTCGCACCGGCGCCTTTCATAGCTGGAAGAACGCCATTCCCGCCGAGTGGCACTACACCCACCGCACCGCCGACCGCACCGTCGACTGGCTGCGAGACCACGGAAACGAGCGGCCCTTCTTCCTCTGGATGTCGTTCTACGACCCGCACCAGCCCTTCACGCCGCCGCGTCCCTACTGCGACATGTACGACCCGGCCGACATGCCGCCGGCCGTGCCGCGCGAGGACGTGAGCAACAAGCCGCCGCAGTACCAGTACGCCCGCGACGGCCTGCCCTACCAGGGCTACGACACCACCAGCGGCTGGGACGGCGACCACCACGGCGAGATCGTGGCCCACTACTACGGCATGACCACCTTCATCGACGACGGGATCGCCCGCGTGCTGGCTGAGCTCGAACGACTGGGCCTGGCCGAGAACACCCACGTAGTTTTCAGCTCCGACCACGGCGAGGGCCTCAACGATCACGGCATTGCCGCCAAGCCGATGATGTCGTACGAGTGCGTCAACCGCGTGCCGCTGCTCTGGCGTCACCCGCGGAGCGTCGAGGCGGGCCGCGTGCACGGCGGCGTGATGACGCAGCTCGATTTCGTGCCCACCTTCCTGGACCTCGCGGGCGCGGATCCGCTGGTCGGGCAGGAAGGCCGCAGCTTTGCGCCCCTGCTCAGGGGCGAGACGGACGCCCACCGCGACGCGGTGATCGTCGAGCGCATCGCCATCTTAGGCAGCGGGCGGCCGGAGCTGGTCGGCGGCGACAAGGCGCACGCGGCGCCCATCACACAGCGGGTCAAGATGCTGGTCACCGACGACTGGAAACTGCTGCACTACGGCACGACCGAGTACGGCGAGCTCTACAACGTCAACGACGACCCGGAGGATCTGAACAACCTCTGGGACGACCCGGCCCACGCCGCCGTCCGGGCTGAGCTTGTGGAGCGCCTCCTCATCGAGTTGATCAACGAAGAAGGCGGCGATCCGCATCTGGTCACCGACCACCAGCCAATTGCCGGCAGCCTGCGCGACGCACGGCTCATGGAGCCGCAGCCGGAAGCCAAGGCCGACCTGTCCCAGCGCCTGCGAGACCTTTTGGCCTAGGACCGAGCTTCTAGCGGAGTTGCCGCAGCGGGCCCTTCCAGGGCGGCATGCTCGAAGTCACTGGCAGAGGCCCTTGACGGTTACCCAATATAGTTTTAATCTATGACCAGTCATAAATTCTGGTCATTAACGTTATGCCATCCGTGCCAACCATTGGCGCCGCCAAGTTCAAGGAGCAGTGTCTGGCCTTGCTTGACGACCTCGGGCCCCAAGGGCTCGTGATTACCAAGCATGGGCGACCCGTTGCCCGCCTTCTTCCTCACCCCCAACCACCTGTGGGGCTGCTCGGCGCGCTGCGGCACGAGCTGAGAATTCACGGCGACCTCCTAGCCACGGGGGTGCCGTGGGATGCCGATGCTGAATCTTGATACGCATGTGCTGGTTCATGCGCTCGGCGACGCCGTGCGGCCTCGGGAACGCGCACTTCTCAGTGACCATCGATGGGGCATCTCCGCGATTGTGCTCTGGGAGATGGCCAAACTTGCGCAACTCGGGCGGATAGAGCTCGATCTCTCGAGGCCTTCCGTTGAAGCGGCGCTGGCCAGTCTGCACGTATGGCCGCTGGACTTGGATGTGGCGCGTGCCTCTACGCAGCTTGATTTCCGTGGCGATCCCGCGGATGAACTCATCGCGGCGACGAGCGTCGTGCATGGGGTACCACTCCTGACTCGCGACCAAGCCATACGACGCTCGAAGGTGGTGCCCCTGGCCTGACCGGCGGGCGGGCGCCTACGCCGCTCGCGATCCTCGGCGCAGCGGTGCTGAGACCGCGTGCAGATGCCGCAGCGGGTCCAGGAGCCCTTGGAGCGGCCCAATCACCGCGTAGTCGACCCCTCGCTCAGCGCAGAAGGCCTCCACGATCGGCTGCGCCGCGCTCAGCCGATTGCGGGCCATTGCCGGAAACAGATGATGCTCGATCTGGTAGTTCAAGCCGCCGTACAGGAAGTCGATCACGGGATGCCCCGTCACGTTGCGGGCCGTGAGCACCTGTTCCCGCAGATAGTCCATCCGGTTGGACTCGTCGATCATCGGCATGCCCTTGTGGTTGGGGGCGAACACCAGCGTGTTGTAGAGCCCGTACACCATCTGATGAATGAACAGAAACGCCAGAATCAGTCCCCAGTGACCAATCTGAATCAGCAACGCGGCATAGAGCAGTGCGTGCAACGCCAGCGCCAGCCCTTCGGCCTTTGGGCGTGGTGACATGCCGCTCAACACCTGTGCCACGGCCCTAGCCCGCATCCCGAACGCCTGAAACGCGCCCAGGAACAGATAGAAAAACGCCTGGTAGGCAATGACGGGATAGAAGCGGCGCTTCTGGTCCTTGATCCGCGCTGACTCGAAGACCAGCATTGGATAGTCTAGGTCTGGGTCCTGCTCGCTGTGGTTCGGCGTTGCATGGTGCTGGTTGTGCTTCGCCGTCCACCACGAGTAGCTCACGCCGAGGAGCAGGTTGCCGATGATCAGGCCAATCCACGAGACCAGGCGCGAATGGTGGGTGATCTGCCGATGGGCAAGGTCGTGGCCGAGAAATCCCAGGTGCGTGAACACCAACCCGAGGAAGACTGCCGCGGCGAGTACGACGGCGGGGTGATCGAACACGAGCACGATGGCGATATTGATCGCGTAGAGCAAGGCCATGCTCGCGAACTTCAAGGCGAAATAGCGCGGCTGAGACTCGAGCAGCCCGGCGGCTCTTATTCGGCGCTTGAGCTCCACGTAGTCCGGCGACGGCGGGAGCATCGATCTCGTGCGGCCCGAGGTCGTCGCGCCTAGCTGGGCGGACGCGTCAGACGCCACGCGTTGTCGCGAATCCTGGGTGCAGCCGCCGACAACGCAATCGTGATCCGGTGCTCACCATGGGTGGGGAATGCTGCCCGTTGTTCCGGGGCAGAGCCCCGAGATGATCCCTTTGTACAACAAATCGGGAGCGCGAGCCCTCACGCATGAAGGTTCACGGACTGGCCGGTCTACCGAGTCCGGTTTGCCGTAGGACGTGCGCGATCAGCCGGATAGGCCCGCACGGGCAGGTGTGAAACCTGCCCCCCGTATCCATTACGGGGCGGGCTCTACTCGAGACAGGCAGCCGCGGACGTAGGGGCGGGTTTCAAACCCGCCCGCGCCCACAACACGTCGCCGCGGGCGTAGCATTACGGGGCTGCGCTTTGGCGCCGCCGTCGCAACCGCGCGCCTATGGCACGTCCACGCGCCGACTTCGTCACGGTCTTCGCCGTCCTGGCGGTGACGGCCGTCGTGGCCACCGCTCCGGGGCCGCTGCTCGTCGTGGTCCGCGAGGAGTTCGGGCTCAGCTACGCCCAGCTTGGACTGATCTTCTCGGCCCAGGCGCTGGCGGGCATCCTCACCAACATCCCGGCCGGGATGGTCGCCGACCGCC
>DAOUHO010000078.1:0-1667 GCA_034428595.1 Chloroflexota bacterium
GACCGCCCGCTCGGTCCCGCCTACCATGCCCGCGTACGCTGAAGCACCCGACCATGGCATCGAGGAGGCACGAGGGCTCCAGTGACGACTGCCTTGATCACTGACCTCCAGCGTCTCCGGGGCGCGCCGCACCTGCTGGTGCATCCCGACGAACTCGTCGCCTATGGCTACGACGCCACGATGGGATACCGCGGGTCGCCGGCCGCAGTGGTGATGGCTGAGTCGGAAGCCCAGGTCGTCGAGGCGCTGGCCACGGCCGCGGCCCGGGGTGTGCCATGTCTGGCGCGCGGCGGGGCGACGAGCCTCTCCGCTTCAGCGGTGCCGCCGGATGGCGCCTTGGTGATCGACACGAATCGCATGCGCCGTATTACGGACTTTGATGCCGAGCGTCGGCGCGCCACCGTCGAGCCCGGCGTGGTCACGCGCGACTTCCGGGACTTTGCCGCCGAGCGCGGCCTGTTCTACGCGCCCGATCCTTCGTCCGAAGCGGCTGCCACCATCGGCGGCAACGTGGCCACCAACGCCGGTGGTCCCTACGCCTTCAAGTACGGGGTTACCCGAGACGCCGTCGTCGGTCTGCGCGTGGCCACACCCCGCCACGGTCTGCTGGCGCTGCGGCGCGGCGCGGACGATGGCGTGATCGATCTGATCATTGGCTCCGAGGGAACGCTGGGCATCGTGACCCGGGTCACGCTCCAGCTTCGTCCGTTGCCGTCCCAGCGCACCGTGCGCGCGGCCAGCTTTCCCGATGGCGAATCCGCGCTGCGGGTGGTGGCTCAGATCATGGAGCGCGGCATCACTCCGGCCAAGCTGGAGTTTCTCGACGACATAACTGTCGAGTCACTGGAGCGCTCGCGTCCCTGGGGATTTCCGCGCGCGGCGGGCGGCCTGCTACTCGTCGAACTGGACGGCAATGAAGCCGAAGTGCGAGACGAGGGCATCGCGCTGGATGAGCTGCTCAAGTCGGCCGGGGGCGGGATGGACCGTGTGAATCCCGAGCGCGCCGAGCGTTGGTGGGAGGCGCGGCGTGGAATCACGGCCTCCCTTGCGAAGATCCGTCCGGCAAAAATCGGCGAGGACATTTGCGTGCCGTACTCGCACCTGGCGCCCACATTCACCGCCATCAAGCAGGCTGCGGACGACGCCGACGTGGTAGTGGCGATCTTCGGCCACGCGGCGGACGGCACGCTGCACCCGAACATGCTCTACGACCCGACCGACGCCGATGAGCGTGAGCGAGCCTTTGGCTTGCTGCCGATCGTGGCCGACGCCGGTCTGGCCGCCGGCGGCATTCTTTCGGGTGAGCACGGCCTGGGGCGGGTGAAGCAGCCCTTCGTCACCCGTGCCTACGATGCGCCCACGTTGAACGCCATGCGGCGGATCAAGCGGGTCTTCGATCCCGACAACATCATGAACCCGGGCGCCATGTGGCCGACGGATCCGCCGGACGCTCAGCAGTAAATCTGGCTAAGAACAGCCGAGGGGCCGCGGCGGACGCCGCGGCCCCTTGATCTGCCCGTTGCGGACGGGCGGTCTGGCGTTATGAAGCCTCGACCGGGTAGGTCTCTTCGCCGTGTTCCGGCATGTCGAGACCGCTCATCTCCTCCTCCGGCGACGCTCGCAGGCCCATGGTGGCCTTCAGCGCGTTGAAGAGCAGGAGTCCGGTA
>DAOUHO010000079.1:0-12577 GCA_034428595.1 Chloroflexota bacterium
ACCCCGAAGTGGTGGACATCTGCACGGCCGCGCTTGACGCGTTCCGCGCGGCTGGCTGCGAGCTTGCTGCCGTTCCTCCGATGCTCAGCGACGCGACGCGCGAATGGGCCGACCTGTTCACCACCCTCATCGCCGCCCAGGTGGGACACCGGATGGACGAGGTGCGGGCCGTCAGCGAGACCAGCTTGCTCGCGGCCGCGGAGGCGGGGCTTGCGGTGTCCGGCATGGATATGTTGGCGGCGGGGTCGGGGCGGCGTCGACTCTGGGACGAGATGGCCGACCTTTTCGCACGGCACGACGTGGTGGTGACGCCCACGCTCTTGATGCCGCCGCTCCCGATCGACGAGCCGGACGGCAGGCCCGCCGATCCCAACGTCTGGGCCCAACGCTGGTTCCGCCACGTCTATCCCTTCAACATGACCGGCCAGCCGGCGGCAACGGTCCCCGCCGGGGTCACGCGCGACGGTCTCCCGGTGGGGCTGCAGATCATCGGCGCCCGCCATGCCGATGCCGACGTGCTGCGCTTCGCGGCGGCCTTTGACGCCCACTGGCCCGCGGCGCGCATGCAGCCGCCGGACCCGGAGGCTTAGCGCGCCATCGGCTACCATGACCCGGAAAAAGGTCGTAACCGGGCTGGCGCCGCCTTCCGTGTGCTCCGCATCGGCGGGTGGCGGCGCGCCGGGCACGGCCGGCTCATGAAGGACAGGCGATGACCAGTCGCTCCGGTGGTCTCGAAGGGGTCGTGGCTGGAACCTCGGCGATCAGCTCGATCGACGGTTTGGCCGGCAAGCTCACCTATCGCGGGATCGATATCCACGATCTGGCCAGCGACGCCACGTTTGAAGAAGTGGCGCACCTGCTCTGGCACGACGAGCTGCCGACCCGAAGTCAGCTCGACGGGCTGCTCAACGAGCTTTCCGCGGCCTACGCCCTGCCGCCTCCGGTCGTTGACGCCTTGCGCCTCGTCCCCCAGTCCACGCCGCCGATGGACGCCCTGCGCAGCGGAGTCTCCATGTTGGGCGCGTTTGATCCCGACCTTGGCGACAACTCCCTCGAGGCCAACGCCCGCAAGTCGGTGCGCCTTCTCGCGCAGGTGTCTGCCGTCGTGGCCACCTTCGCCCGGCTCGCGGCCGGCAATGAGCCGATTGCCTCGGCCGAAGGCCCGGTCGCCGACGCGTTCCTCCAGATGTACACCGGGGAGCGCCCCGACGAAACCGCGGCCCGCGCCCTGGACGTGCTTCTGGTCTTGCAGGCCGACCACGAGCTCAACGCCAGCACCTTCGCCGGCCGTGTGATCGCCGCCACCCTTTCCGACATGCACTCGGCCGTCACCGGCGCCATCGGCGCGCTGCGGGGCCCCCTGCACGGCGGCGCCAACCAGGGCGTGATGGAAATGCTGATGGAAATCGGCTCGCCCGACGTGGCCGAGGACTGGGTGCGCGACCGCCTGGCCCGGCGCGAGCTCATCATGGGATTCGGTCACCGCGTCTACAAGACCGCCGACCCGCGCGCCACCATCCTCCGCGGCATGTCCCGGGAGCTCAGTCGCACCTCCGGCCACCCCGAGTGGTTCGAGATTTCCCAGGTGATCGAGCGCGTGATGATGGATGAGAAGAGGATCGACTCCAACGTGGACTTCTTCTCCGCCACGGTCTACGCCGCGCTCGGATTGCCGGTGAATCTGTTTACGCCGATCTTCGCCATGAGCCGCACCAGCGGATGGACCGCCCATGTGCTGGAACAGCTTGGCGACAACCGGCTGATCCGACCCCGCGCCGAGTACATCGGGCACACGGACCGCGCCTACACGCCCATGGCGGAGCGCGGCTAGCTCCGAGAGGCCGACTCGTCCGTCACCGATCACCTGTGCCCGCGATGCATTCGGTGGCATTGGAGGCGAGTAGGGGCAGTTCGCGAACCGCCCGCGCGCCGCACTCGGAGTCAGTCGGAAGCGCCGACGGTGCTACACTTAAGGCCCGCGGCATGTCTTGTCGCCGCGCCCTTCCCCTCCAATGAAACGCACGTACCAGCCCAAGGTTCGCAAACGCAAGCGTGAGCACGGCTTTCGTGCCCGCATGTCTAGCCGGTCCGGGCGCGCGATTCTTCGCCGCCGGCGGCGTAAGGGTCGCAAGCGGCTCACGGTCTAGACTCCTGGCGCTCGAGATGGACAGCGGCTCCGTCGCTGCGGGTATGCCATGAGCAGCCGGCATCGGCTGCGAAAGACCGCCGACATCGCGCGCGTGCGGCGTCGCGGAACCCGCGTGGCCTCGCCCTATTTCGTGCTGTTTATTGCGCCAGGCGGCGCGGAGACGACCCGCCTGGCCATCACGGCGCCGCGCCGGCTCGGCGCCGCAGTCGCCCGAAACCGCATGCGGCGCCGCTTGCGGGCGGCCTTTCGGCCGCACCTGGCAACGCCGCAACCGGTCGTCGACATGGTGGCGCAGGCGCGCCGACCGGTGGCTGACGCGCCCTGGGGCTGCCTCACGGGAGCTGTCGCCCGTTCCTTGGCGCAGGCAGGCGCCGCACCAGTCTCGAGCCCGGCGTGAAGCGTCCCGTGCTCGCGGTGATCCGCGGCTATCAGCGATGGCTGTCCGGGGGGCTTGGCGCGCACTGCATCTACGAGCCGACCTGTTCCGAATTCGCCGCCGTCGCCGTCGAGCGCCACGGCGTGGCTCGCGGGCTCTGGCTCGCGCTGCGACGCATCGTGCGCTGCCATCCCTTCGCCGCCGGCGGCTTCGACCCGGTGCCCTAGCCGCGAGTCTGAGCCATGGAACTCTTTTCCAGCATCGGCGAAACCTGGCAGACGTGGGCCGTCAACCCACTCAGCGAGGTGCTCAACATCATCCGCGACGGCGTCGGCAGCTATGCCGTCGCGATCATCCTGTTCACGATTGGGATTCGCACGCTCATGGTCCCGCTCACTCTCAAGCAGATCCGTTCGCAGCGACGCATGCAGATCCTGCAGCCCGAAATGGCGGAGATCCGCCGCAAATTCAGAAACGACCGTCAAGCGCAGTCGCAAGCCACGATGAAGCTCTACAAGGAGCACGGCGTCAGCCCGCTTTCGGGCTGCCTGCCCATCTTCGTGCAGTTGCCGATCTTGCTCGCACTCTACGGCGGCATCCTCACCCTCAGCGGCCGCGGACTCCTCAACGAGCAATTCCTCTGGTTCAACCTGGCGCGGGAGGACGCGACGATCCCGGTCCTCGGCGAATCCAGCCCAACCGCCCCCACCGACGTGCACCTGGCGACCACGTTTCCAATCACGCCGCTGGAGTCGCAGCTGGCCGCGGAGTTTTCCGGCCAAAACGCCAACTTCCGCTTCACCATCGATACCGTCGACCCTGCCGACTCGGCGGCCGCGGTCAGCAGCGGACGTGCGAGTGCGGCGTTCGTCGAAGAGCGACAAGCGCTCGCCGACTATCCGCCGGGCACCACGGAAGCTCGGCTCGTGCAGGCAGCCGCGTTCGTCGTCGAGCGTGATCGCCCGCTCACCCGGCTCACGACGATCGAAGCCGCCGAAATCCTGCGAGGCGAGATCACCGATTGGTCGCAGCTCGGCCTGCCCGCCGGCCCGATCAATATCTTTGGCCTCGGGAACGATGTCGGCACCCGGAACCTGCTCTCGGAGATGCTGCTCGACGGCGAGCCCATACCGCCGCGAGTCATTCAGTTGCGGGCGACGGTCGAAGACTACGTCGCGGAACTCATCGCCGACCCCGGTTCGCTCGGCATCTCCGGGCCGGTCGTGCATGACAACGTTCGGATGGTCAACGTCGAGGCCGAAGGCGCCGACCGCGCGTTCTCCGCGAACGTGGCGGCGCTGCGTGACGAGAACTATCTCCTCGCCCGCGATGCCTACGTCTACTGGGCGCCAGGAGAATCCGACGGCGAGAACTACGTGCAGAAGTGGTGGGACAGCCGGCAGGGCCAAACCGCCGCCGGCAACGCCGGGTTCACGCGAATCCCCATCCAGCAGGACGTGTTCGGCACGGGAGGGTTCTATATCTCGCTGCTGGCGCTGCTCGCCGGTGGCTTCCAGTTCGTGCAGGCCCGGATGATGGCCTCACGGACGGCCGAGGGCCAGCAGGCGACGGTGAATCGGGTCATGCAATTCATGCCAATCATCGTGGTCATCTTCGCCTGGTCATTCCAGGCGGGCCTGGTGCTCTATTGGGTGATTTCCAGCATCATTGCCATCGTGCAGCAATACTTCACCACCGGAACCGGCGCGCTGATTCCCGCGCACTGGCCCATTGCCCGCGACATGACGGCCCGCCAGGGCGCCCCGACCCCGGCAAAGACCTCGGATGACAACGAAACCAGCGAAGCCGCGAGCCGAAGCCCCGGTGAGGGCGTGGCGACAACCCCGCGGCGGCGGCGACGCCGAAGGAGGCGCAGTGGCTGACCATCCAACCGACTCTCCCGACGCTCCCGAGAGCGTCGAGGCCAGCGGCGCCTCCGTTGAGGACGCGCTGCGCCAGGCCTTGCGGCAGCTCAATGCCACCATCGACGACGTCGACGTCGAGATTCTGTCCAGCGGCGGCTCACGCCTGCTGCGTCGCGACGCCGAAGCCCGCGTGCGCGTGGTGCGCCGCGAGCGGCCCTTTTCCGCCACCATCGACGAGCCGGAGCATGAGCCTCCAACCGAGCCGGAAACCGAGCCTCCAGCGCAGGTCGCCGAGGCAAGCGAGCCGCCGGTGGTACCTCCTCCGCCCGCCCCGCCGGCGCCGGAACCCACGGAGACGCCTGCCCCGGAGCAACCCGCGCCCCGTGCCCGCGCGTCTCGCTCGCTGGTCGAGAGCGGCGAAGAGCTGCAGGAGATCGTCGAAGACTTGCTCGCCGGCATGCTCGACCGCATGGGATTCATCGCCGAGATCGAGCTCGTCGATGAAGATCCGCTCGCGTACAACGTCGTCGGCGACGACGACTTCTCCAAGCTGATCGGCCGCCATGGCTCCACGCTGCGGTCGTTTGGCTACCTCATCAACCTCATGGCCGGACGGCAGCTGGGCCAACCGTGCCGCGTGCTCATCGACGTCAACAGCTATCGCGCGCGCCGCGCGGACCACCTGCGCGAGCTCGCCGAGACCCTCGCCGACCAGGTCTGCGAGACCCAGGAGCCCGTCACGCTGGAATCCATGCCCGCCAACGAACGGCGGTTGATCCACGTGGCCCTGGCCGACGACGAAAATGTCCGCACCTACAGCATCGGCGAAGGCGACGAGCGCCGGGTCGTGATCAGCCCGAAGGCCTAGGAGCAGCTCCCACTCACGTTGGCGCCAACGTGAAGAACGGAGGCCCCCAATCCGTTCGCCCCCGTATCAAGTACGGGGCAGGCTCTAAGCTCGTCGAGGGGCGTATTTCGACAGAGCCTGTCCTGAGCCTGACGAAAAGCTCACCACGAACGGGCTCCAATGCCCCTGAAAAGGCGTCTCCTGCGCCGTACCCTGGTGAGGGTTCGCTGTCAGGAACCGCCGTGGGAAACACATCTCGCGCGGCCGCCGCGCGTCCTGGCTCGGCCTACCTGACCGTCGGGCACGTCACCCGCGACCTCCATCCATCGGGCTGGGAGTTCGGCGGCACGGCGTACTACAGCAGCCTCGCGGCGCAGCGCCTCGGGATGCGCGTCACGGCGGTCACTCGCGCCGCCGCGGCGGACGCGCAGGCGCTGGCCGCGGCACACCCCGGCATTCGGTGGATCGCTCGCGCCGCTTCGGCGACAACCGCCATGCGCAATACCTACAAATCGGGGGGCCGGACCCAGCATGCCCCGGTGGTCGCCCCGCCCATCGAAGCTGCCGACCTTGACGGGCTGCCAACGGAGTACGCAGTCGTGCACCTGGCGCCGGTCGTCGGCGAGATCGGGCCGGACCTGCTCGCCCGCCTGCCGCGTGCCGACCTGACGGGCCTCACGGCGCAGGGCTTGCTCCGCCGCGTTGCCTGCGACGGCGTGGTGAAAGGGCGAGACTGGCCCGACGCCCGGGACTTTCTGGATGCCATCGACGTGCTCGTGCTGAGCAGCGAAGACATTGCCTTCGACCCCGCGGCCGGTATCGAACACCTGCGGCGGGCCGCGATCGGCGTGCTCACCCGCGGGCCGCTGCCGGTGCAGGTGTTCGCGGAAGGCGCCTGTTCGGAGATCCCTATCCGCCAAGTCGCCGCTGCCGGTCCAACCGGCGCCGGCGACGTGTTCGCGGCTGCACTGTTCGTCGACCTCCAGCGCACGGGCAGGCTCGGCGAGGCCGTCCAGACCGCCGCCGCGGTCGCCACACGCTGGGTCGAGCGCCGGTGGGACGCGTTGCCTCCGATCCCGTCCGAACCGGAGCACCCGAGCCCCGACCCGCGATGAACTTCGACGTCCTCACCCTGGCGGCGGTGCGGCGGGAGATCGAGGACCGGGCCGTCGGCGGACGCGTTCAGCGCGTCGTGTCGCCCGAGCCCAACCAGATCGGGCTCGAAATCTACGCCAAGCGAGCCGCCAATCATCTGCTGATCCAGGCCGGCCCGGTGAATTCGCGGGTGCACTTCGTCGGCGGCCGCCTGCATGCCGGCAAGGCCCCGGCAAGTCCGCTGCTTCTGCTGCTGCGCAAGTGGGTGCGAGGCGGCCGACTGGTCGCGGCGACTCAGCTCCCGCAGGAGCGCGTGCTGGAGTTGCACGTGCGCGCGCGCCCGGACCCCAGCGGGCCCGTGGCTGAGCACCGCCTGATCGTGGAGATCATCGGTCGTCAGGCCAACGCCATCCTGGTGGATGACCAGGGGCTCATCCGCGATGCGCTGCGGCGCACCTCCGGCGACGGCGCGCGACGCCGCATCATGCCGCGGACGCCGTACCAGCCACCCGCCCGCCTGTCCCTGCCCGCCCCCAGCGTTGCCTCGCCCGCCGACGTGGCGGCGCGAGCCGCTCCCGGCGTGCCGGCCTGGCGCGCCCTGCTGCAGGCCGTCGCGGGCGTGAGCCCCACGCTCGCCCGCGAGTCACTGGCGCGCGCTGACGTCGACCCCGCAACGCCAAGTCTCGACGTTGCCGCCTGGCCGGCGGTGCTCGGGGCGCTGCGCGAAATCGCGACCGACGTCGATGCCGGCGCGACGCAACCCTGCCTGGTGCCGATCGACGGCGGCTGGCAAGCCTTCGCCGCCTACCCGCTCACTCACTTGGACCGCGGCTGCCAACCGGCGGGCTCGATGAGCGAAGCGCTGGAGGCCTTCTATGAGGCCGACGAACCGGCGTCGTCCGTCGACACCGTGAGATCGCGGGTGCTGGAGCCGCTCGATGCGGCCATTGCACGGGTCGAGCGTCGCATCGCTTCGCTGCGCACGGCGGCCCCGACCGGCGCCGCGCGAGCCGCAGGCCAGGCCCTGCTGGAACACGCCCACCTGATTCCGCCCGGCGCGACACACTTCGAGGTGGACGGACAGCGGCTCGAACTCGATCCCGCCAAATCGGTCGGCGCCAACGCCCAGACCTACTTCGCGCGCTATCGCGACATGAAGCGCGCCGCGCGGCTGGTTCCGCGGCGGCTCCGACGGGCGGAGCTGGAGCTGGCCTATCTACGGCAAGCGGCGGACGACCTGCGACGTTCGGACTCACCGGCCGTCTCGCGTCAGATCGAAGCCCTCCTGACCGAGTCCGGCCACTTGCGCCGGCCGCGTCGCAAGCGAAGGCCGGAATCGTCCGCACCGGCGGTGCGCCGCATCC
This sequence comes from Chloroflexota bacterium, assembly GCA_034428595.1. Classification (GTDB taxonomy): domain Bacteria; phylum Chloroflexota; class UBA11872; order UBA11872; family UBA11872; genus JAJECS01. The sequence goes on from DAOUHO010000079.1 coordinate 7,697, forward strand.
AGGGGCGCCAGGTGCTCGCGGGACGCACCGCGGCCGAGAACCACCGCCTCACGTTCAAAGAGTCCGCCCCCGACGATCTGTGGTTTCACGCCCGCAACATGCCCGGAGCGCACGTCCTGCTGCGCGACCCGGGCGACGACCCGTCGCCGGAGCTGATTCACGCGGTGGCCCGGCTGGCCGCGTACCTCAGCGCCGGCCACGGCTCGACCGCCGTCGACGTGGATGTCACCCGCCGCCGCAACGTGCGCGCGATTCGCGGGGCCGGACCGGGTCAGGTCACCTACCGCCGCCATCGCACGCTCCGCGTCGCCCCGCTCGCCGACGACGCGTAGTGGCCTAACCCCGCCGCCGCTGACACCGCGGGCAGATGTGCGTGCCCCGCTGTCCGATCACCAGCCGCTTGATGGCGCGGCCGCAGCGCGGGCACGGCTCCCCGGTGCGCTGAAAGACGTTGAGCCGCTCCTGATACCGTCCGCGTTCGCCGCGGCTGCCGACGTGCGTGAGAAAGCTCGTGCCGTCGTGCTCGATTCCCGCCCGCAGCGTGGTCACGATCGCCTGCGCCAGCTTGTTCAGGCGGCGGCGGCTCAGCGACCCGGCGGGTGTGTCCGGATGGATGCGGGCCAGCCACAGCGCCTCGTCCGCGTAGATATTCCCCACGCCGGCCACGATCCGCTGATCCAGCAACGTGGGCTTGATGGCCCGGCGACGCTTGCCCACCGCGGCGTGCAGCGTGCGCCCATCGAATCCTGGTTCCAGCGGCTCCGGCCCCAAGTCCGCCAGCAGCGTGTCAACCGCCGGCGGCGGCAGCAGCCAGGCGCGGCCGAAGCGCCGCATGTCCACGAAGTGCAGCGCCGGTTCCGCGTCGAACGCAACCACCAGGCGCGTGTGCCCCACCGGATCGTCCGCCGGCCGCAGGAAGATGCGGCCGCTCATCATCAGATGCAGCACCAGCACGCCGTCGTCCAGGTGCAGCAGCAGATACTTGCCGCGGCGGCCCGCGTGCCGCACCGTCTGCCCGCAAAGGCCGCGCCCAAACCCCTCGACCGACGGTGCGTGGACTAGGCTTGCGTCGCGAACCTCGGCCCGCACCACGCGGCGACCCACAATGGCGGCGGCAAGATCACGTCGAATCGTCTCGACTTCGGGCAACTCGGGCATGGCCGCCTTGAGCGCTACCTGTGACCGCTGAGGATACGCACCCCGCTCAGAAACCGGCGGATCCCGACGCGGCAGATTCCGCCGAAGGCCCACCCCGCCCGCCCGCCCGGCGCTTGCTGTGGCTGCAAGTTGCGCTGCTCGTCGTCGCCATGGGCGGCAGCATCGCCGCCATCCCGTTCGCGGGCGAAATCCGCGCGGTCGGAGTGGCCGGATTCCTCCTGCTGTTCATCCTGTCGGTGCAGTCCGGCGCGCTGTTCATGCTTCCCGGATTCGGATTCGCCAGCATCGGCGCCTTCACCATCGTGTTCGGCGACCCGTGGCTGCCGGCACTCGTGGGCACGACAGGTCAGGTCATCGGCGAAATGGTGTCGTACCTGCTGGGAGCCACCGGCTCGCCCTGGATCCGGCGGCAACGCGCGTATCAGCGGGTCGAGGATTGGATCAAGCGCTGGGGACTGCTGGTGGTCTTCGTCATCGCCGCCACGCCAAACCCGGTGTTCGACATCGCCGGCGCGGTGGCCGGCGCCGCCGGCCTCGGCTGGAAGCGCTTCTTCGTCGCCTCCTGGGCTGGACGCCTCATCAAGAACCTCGTCATTGCCTTCGTCGCCCTCGGCGGCGCGGCCCTATTCGAGCGGTGGTTGAGCTAGGAAGGTCTCTGCCCAAGCCGCTTCCGATTGGGTCCCTTCTCCCTTGAGCAGACTGCTGGCAAGCCCTCCGTCATTCCGGCGAAAAGCCTGCCCCGTACTCGATACGGGGCCGGAATCCAGGCCCGCGCGCCGCCCACCACAAGCGCGCGTGGTGACGAGCCACGCCGCACCCGAACGCGCCGCGTCCCACCAGCCATGTGGATATGCACCGATGCAGTAATAGTATGCTCTGCATAATGCGAACCACCATTTCGCTCGATGACCAACTGGCCCGACGCGTCGGCCGGGAAGCCGCCGCGCGGGGCCTGAGCGTGAGCGCCTTCATCGCGCAGACCCTGGACGATGCGCTCAAGCGCCGCGAACCAACCCCCGCGCCGCCGTTTCACCTCGTGACCGTTCGCGGCAGCCGACCGCGTCGCGGCGTGGACCTTGATCGTCCACGCTCGCTTGACGCCCGTGACGATCAAGACCAATTCAGCCCCCGGGGAGTCTAATCGCGGATGCTGCTGCCCGACGTCAACGTCCTGATCTACGCGCACGTCGAGGATTCGAATCCAGATCACCCCGCCTACGCCGCCTGGGTCACCCGCCTGGCGACCGGACCGGAACCATTCGCCTTGTCAGTGCTGGTGCTCGCCGGATTCGTCCGCATCGCCACCAACCCACAGATATTCGATCCGCCATCGACCACTGGCACGGCGTTTGCCTTCGTCTCGTCGCTCGTGGAACGGCCGATGGCGCGCATCGTGGGCCCTGGGCCCGACCACCTCACCATCTTTGAGGACCTGTGCCGGGACTCCGCGGCAACCGGGAAGCTGGTGGCGGACGCCCAACACGCGGCGGTGGCCATCGAGCACGGGTGCACGATCGTGTCCACCGACGCCGACTTCAGCCGATTCCCCGGGCTCCGCTGGCGCCATCCGCTGCGGCCATCGGGGCCATAGGGCGGGAGCGGGAGTCCGCCCCTCCGTCATTCCGGCTCAAGCTCCTTCCCCCCGTGAGGGGGAAGGCTGGGATGGGGGGATCCCCACCGTCACTCCCGCCGCCCTTCGCAACGTGCCCCCTATCACCAAGGTTGACCACCCGCGCCGCCTGCCCGACACCTGTCGCCGTACAAGAACGTCCGTAAAGATGTGTCGCGCCATGGCCCGGCTAGACGTACGGCTCAACGCCGAGCAACGCCGGCGGCTGGAGGAGCTTGCTGAGGCAAAGGCCAAGCCAATCTCCGAAATCGTGCGCGGCCTGATCGATGGCGCCTACGAACACTTTCTGCGGGAGCGTCGGCGGCAGGCCGTCGAGCGGCTAATCAGGCTGGAGGTCGAGGACCCGCCGGACCCGGCAACCCTTTCATGCGAGTTGGATGCGGCAGGCCAACGGGGACTGTACTGCGAACATTTTACTGGGAGGTCTCTTGAGAGGGACACCGCTCGAAAGATCGGGGGAACTCCGCACCACGTTGGTTATGTCGATTTCACCTCATCAGTTTCCAGTCTGTATTGTTTCGGCCGAGTCGAGAGGCTTGTACATCTTCAAGCTGCCTCCTCCTCGACTCTCCCAGCGCGCCAGCGACACAGCCGGGCGCCAAAAACGGTTATGCAAAACGCAGCCACGGGGGCCTGTGCGAGCGCCCCTACGTCCCGTGCCCCGTCTGACTCTAAGGAAGCGCACAATCATACAGCAGTGTATTATAGCGAAGGTAGCTCGTCGGAACGTCAAGGGGAGTCCTTACCATCGGACGTTCAAGGATGCCAGATGGGTTGCCATCTAAGACGGCGTTCAAGCTGCTTGCCGCGCTCCGGGAGCAGAGCCCGTCCGACATTCTTGGGTTGGTCGCGGCGGCGATCGGAATCATTTTGGTCGTGTCAGGGATCGCTCTACAGAACGATGTCGGTGTGGGCTTCGGCGCGACGATCAGGTCAATTGGTGGGATGCTGCTTCTGGGCGGGCTCGGGGCAGTCCTGTTTGTGGCGTCTCGTCGGCGGGCTGCGGTTATCGGCGCGGCACGGAACATTGTCGAAAGGTACATGGCCGCGACCGTCACGTGGTATTGGCCGAACAGGATGGGACTGGCCGGGGTGGCGATTGGGCTGATCCTGCTTGCTCCCGCCTTGGTGCTGCAGCTTATCTTTGGGTCCGTTTTCGGAGCCATCGTCATGGTGCCGGGCATCGTGCTCTTCTGGGTCGGTGTAGCCCTTCTGGCATGCGGGTCGCTCCACCGCCGAAACGCGGCCCAGAAGCGTAAGTAGTCGTCAGAAGTGTCGCCTTCACCGCGAGGAAGCCGCGGCAACCGGCGATGACCGCCGCGTACCGGTCGAGCTAAGCTCCGGCCTTCAAGGATCAAAGTCCGGCGCGAGACTGGAGGCGTAGCCATCTCCTATACACATGTCCCGCAAACCAGCTTGCCGAGGATCCGTACTACTCTCGCAGACTGGGATGTGGCCTATAAGGTGGCGCTGGGCGTGATGACGGTCGGTGTCATTCTGATTGTGTTGAGTCCGATGGTCGGAGGCATCCTGCACACTCAGGCAATAATCCCACTCATTGAGCTGCTGGGAGCGCCGGGAGGTCGGCAGTTTCTTCCCTCGGATGAACCCCGAACGAGCACCGAGCTCCTCGCGGTGCTTGGCGGCTGCAACCTTGTCGTCGGCATCAGCATGTTCTGCGTGCGCCTAGTGCTTGAACTGCTGGGAATGGCCGGCGCGCCGATAGTGACCCGCAGGATGAGGCCGCCGGGAAAGCTTGCGCTGGGCACGGCGGCGGCCGGGTTGGTCGTGTTCGCCGCCGGCGCGTTTCCCCGTATTCTTGTCTCCCTGCTCTTCGTCGACCACGAGTCCGAAGTCCAGGGGATAACGTCGGCGCTGGACGAAGTAGCGAAGATCGGCGTTCTACTCTTGGTGTGCTCCCTCACCACACTCTTGCTCCGGGGGCGTGGGATCCGCGGCACATTGTTCGGTTGGGCCGACCGGGTGGGGTGGGGCAAGCCGGGCTATGGCTGGATCAACTGGCTCTCGTTGGCGTCTGTCGTCGTTGGGATAATCGGCTCGTTCCTCTTCCTTGGTGACGTGGCCAGCGTCTT
>DAOUHO010000080.1:0-11173 GCA_034428595.1 Chloroflexota bacterium
TATCCAGCGCCGCGTCGGCGAATGCCTGCGGCTCGGCCGCGTCGTCCGGCCACCACGCGTTGGCGTAAACCGGCACCGTCTCGCGGACCTTGCCGCCGAGCAGGTCGTAGATCGGGCGCCCAAGGTCTTTGCCCTTGATGTCCCAGAGCGCGATGTCGATGGCGCTGAGCACCTGCGTCGGCAGCCCGCGCGAGCCCATGTAGGTGTAGCGGCGGTAGATGTCGTGCCAGATGGCCTCGATCTCCGACGGATCGCGGCCGATCACCATGTCGCGAATCTGGCGCAACCCGAATTCGGTGATCAGCGCCGACCCGCCGGCCCAGGTCGAGCCCTCGCCCCAGCCGGAGATTCCCGCGTCGGTGTCCACGCGCACGAACAGGATCGGCCCGAAGCGCCGGTTAGCCACTTCAGGTTCGTAGAGAAACGTGCGGACGTCGGTGATCTTCATCGCGGGGCGCTCCGGTCGCGTGTCACCTCAGGGGGCGATTGTGGACGACCTGTGTGGCGGTGTCATGCGCCCGAACCGTAACCAGTGCACGTGTCAGTTCGTCGCGCGGCGGTACTCGTAGGTGGCGGCGGCGATGAGGACGGCGCTGGTGGCGAGCAGGACCCAGAAGCCGGGGACGATGTCTTGCCAGATCCAGCCGTCGATGATGATGGTGCGCACCGCGACCAGGATGTACTCGACGGGGTTGAGGCCGACGGCGAACTGGAACCAGCCGGTGATCAGGTCGCGCGGCATGAAGGCCGAGGTGAGAAACGCCAGCGGCATGAACAGCAGCCAGCTGTTCACGGTGACCTGCACGCTGCGGGTGCGCACGGCGATGATGAGGCCCACGCAGCCCATGGCAACGCCAAGCAGCGTGGTGGCGGCGATGACGGTGAGGATGCCCAGCACGCCGCCTTCGAACCGCACGCCGATGGCCGTGGCCACCAGGATGATGGCGACGACCTGGGCGATGGCCCGCGTGGCGCCGATGGCGAGCGTTCCCAGTAGGATCGAGAAGCGGTTGACGGGCGAGAGCAGCAGCTTGTCGACGTAGCCGGACATGATGTCGGTGAGCAGCACCATCGCCATGTCGCTGCCGCTGAAGACCACGGCCATGACGATGACCATCGCGGTCAGGAAAGCCTGGTAGTCGGTGGCCGGAAACCCGGGCAGGCCCGTGATGCCGCGCAGGGGTTCGCCGAAGAAGAGGTACATGACGGCGGACGACAGCACGGCGGCCACGATCATCGTGGGCTGCGCCAGCCAGGTCTTTAGATTGCGGACGTAGATGTAGGAACTCTCGCGCAGGATCAGCATGGCTACCTCCGATTCACGCCCATCCACTGGCCCCACACGCGCGACTCGGCGTCCTCATCGGCGTCGGACTCGCGGATTTCGCGTCCCGTGTGATGCAGGAAGACATCGTCCAGCGACGGGCGGGTGACGGCGAGGTTGGCGACCGGAACCTCCGCGTCGTTGAGGGCGCGCAGAATCCCCGGCGCGGCCGCGCCGCCGTCGTCGACCGTGGCGGTGAGGCCGTCGGGCGTGGTGTCGGCTTCCCGCACCGAGGGGAGTTGGCGCAATGTTCCCAGTGCGGTGTCGGCGCGGCCGTCGGGGGAGTCCATGGGGCCGAAGGCGACGCGCACCACGTCGCCGCCGACTCCGGCCTTGAGCGCGCTCGGGGAGCCTTCGGTCACCAGCCGCCCGTGGTCGATGATCGCCAACCGGCGGCACAGGCGGTCCGCCTCGTCCATGTGCTGGGTGGTGAGCATGACGGTCACACCCTGCGCGTTGAGCTGCTCCAGGTGCTCCCAGATCGCCAGGCGGCTCTGCGGATCCAGGCCGGATGTGGGCTCGTCCAGGAACAGGATGTTTGGCTGGTGCATGAGCGCGCCGGCCAGGTCGATGCGCCGCCGCATGCCGCCGGAATAGGAGCCGATCTTGCGCTTCCCGACGCCTGAGAGTCCCACCAGCTCCAGCAGCTCATCGGCACGGCGGTTGGCGTCAGCGCGCGCGAGGCCGTAGAGACGCCCCTGCAAGACCAGGAAGTCGCGTCCCTTCGAGAGATCGTCGAGGCCGACCTCCTGCAACGCGACGCCGATGGACGCCCGGACGGCGCGCGCGTCCTCGTCGACGTCGATGCCGGCGACTTCCACGTGGCCGGCGCTCTTTGATAGCAGCGTGGCCAGGATCTTGATGGTGGTCGTCTTGCCCGCGCCGTTGGGGCCGAGGAAGCCGAAGAACTCGCCCTGCTCAATGGTGAAGTCGATGCCGTCGATGGCGCGGGTGCCGCCGGGATAGGTCTTTTCCAGGCCCTGGACTGTGACGGCGGGCGGACGTTGCAAGAGGGTCTCCGATGGACGATGCGGGATGCTGCGCGAGCCTACCAGCGAGGATTGATTGGCGACTGGAAGGGAGCCTACACGGGGCGCCCCTACGTGTAGCCGCGTCATGTAGGGGCAGCCCTTGCGGCTGCCCGGATCGCGGTTCTCGGGTGGGGGCCTGGATTCCCGCCTCCGCGGGAATGACGGACCTTGCCCCGGTGGTCCAGGCTGCGCGCAGCCTGGGAGATCCACCCGTAGCTGTTCCCACGCTGCACGCAGCGCGGGCCACCGGATGCCGGAGGCGGACCGGGCGCCCACACGGGACGCCCCTACGCGGAATGGGGTCATGTAGGGGCAGCCCTAGTGGCTGCCCAATTCCAGCTAGCCGTACGGCTGCAGCGTCGCCAGGTCGATCTCGATTCCGAAGCCGGGGGCGTCGGAGGGCTTCAGGCGGCCGTTGACGGGGTGAGCGGCGCCTGGGACGGACACGGCGTCGGCGAGGTCGGCGCCGGGTCCCGAGGCGACGAAATACTCGCCCCAGGGAATGCCGGGCAGGGCGTAGCAGGCGTGCTGGCCGTAGGGCTCGTTGACGCCGGCGTGCGGGATGACCGCCAGGCCCGCCGCGTCGGCGATGGCGCAGATGCGCATCAGGGCCGTGATGCCGCCGACCCACATGATGTCGGGCTGCAGGATGTCCACCAGGCGGCGGCTGGCGGCGTGCTGGAATGGCGCCGGGGTATACCAGTGCTCGCCGGTGGCGAGCGTCTGCCAGGGCACGCGGTCGCGCAGCGCGGCGTGGCTGTCCATGTCCTCGGACCGCAGCGCTTCCTCGATCCACTTGAGCTTGAAGGGCCGCATCTCCTCGATCAGGCGCACGGCGTATTCGACGTCCAGCGACATCCAGCAATCCAGCATCAGCTCGACGTCGGGGCCGACGAGCTCGCGCAGGGCGGCGATGTCGTCGACGTTGCCGCGCAGTCCGTCCAGGCCGTCGGGCGGCCCGAAGCGGCAGGGATGCTTGGTGGCGGTGAAGCCCAGCTCCAGGTGCCATTCGTGCTGCGGACCGGTGGCGTAGCAGACGATCTCGTCGTGAGAGGGGCCGCCGAGCAGCTCGTAGACGGGGCGATCCAGCACCTTGCCCTTGAGGTCCCACAGGGCGAGGTCGATGGCGCTCACGGCGTATGAGGCCAGGCCGGTTGCGCCGAAGGGCGAGCACAGCCGCAGCATCATGTCGTAGAGGCGCTCCGTGGCCAGCGCCGGCTCGCCGACGATGCGCGGGCCGAGATAGTCGTCGACCAGGGCGGCCATGGGCCGACCGATCGCGCCGATGCCGAGACCCTGGGTGCCGTCGTCGGCGGTGACCACCACGCCCACGCCGGGCCACGACGGAGTCCAACTCGAGCGGACCTCGGCGTAGCGCGGATAGCGAGACATGGGCGAGCCCACGCGAGCGTCCTCGGTCCACGACGCACGGGGCTTGCTCGTGGCGCGCCGTTCGCCGAAGTCGAGGGCGACCGCTTGGACGCTGGCGATTTTCACCGCGCTGCGGCTACGGGTAGCTGACGGACTCGCCGGGCTTGAGCTCGATGACGCTGGTGCGCGGCGTCAGGTCGGCGATGCGCCGTCGCAGGTCGTCGATATCCGCCGCCTGGTTGGGGAAGGTGTCGTAGTGGCAGGGGATAACGGCCTTGGGCCGCGTCAGCGCGGCGGCCATGGCCGCCTCCTTGACGCCCATGGTGTATTTGCCGCCCGCCGGCATGATCACCAGGTCGGGCGCGTAGAGCTGGCTGATGAGCGCCATGTCGCCGAAGACGCCGGTGTCGGCCGTGTCGTAGATCACCGGCCCGTCGTCGAAGGTCAGCACGAAGCCGCAGACGCTGCCGTCCGGCTCGGCGTAGGCGGTGCCCTCCCGGTAGGCCGTGCCGTGCATCCCGGTCGAGTGGTCGGCGCGCACCATGGTGTAGGCCACACCGCCCAGCTTGGCCGTGCCGCCGATGTTGAGCGGGCACGAGTCGGTGTCGAAGCCGATGCCGTGCGTGTCGGCGTATCCGGCCACCTCGGGGCTGGCGATCAGCGTGGCGCCGGTCTTCTGCACGATTGCGATGGCGTCGCCGAGGTGGTCGACGTGCCCGTGCGACACGCACACCACGTCGGCGCGGTCGACGTCGGCCAATCCCTCCGAGCAGACGGGGCTGTCGTCAAGCCAGGGATCGAAGTAGATGACCTCGCCGGTTGGGGCCGTGAAGCGGAATGACGCGTGGCCGAGAAAGTCGATTTGAACCGATTTCATGGGATCAGGACCTCCGTATGGCTAGTCGGGCGTCGTCTCGCGCGCCTAGCTGACGCTGAAGACGAGCGATTGGTGCCGGATCTTGTCGTCTTCGATAACGAATGTGTCGGTGCCGGAGGCGCTGCGGCCGTCGGCGTGACTGCCATGCCACTCCAGCACCACGATCGGCTCCGAGGTGGTCACCGAAACCTGTTCGACGGCGAATCCGTCCAGCGAGCCCCCGATATCCTCGAAGAATCTAGTTATCTCCGCGTGTCCTTGTGCCACCTGGCCCGGTCGGACGAACAGCGCGTCGTCGGCGTAGTCGGAAAGCAGGCGGTCCATGTCGCCGGCCATCACCGCGTCCCAGTGATGGTCGAACACCTCTTGGGCGGTTCGCATCTGGCGGCCTCGCTTCGGGGGCGCCGGCTTGGCACGTCGGCGCGGAGGGGACTTTATGATACCGGGGTGGCGGGAGCGCCCCGCCAGACACCGGTGGTGGCATGCCCCGAGATTCCGACCCCAAGCGCAGCGTCGCGGACCTGCACATCGACGATCCGGTTGAGTTGGAGATCACGCGCAACAGCCTGATCGGCATCTGTGAGGAGATGGGCGTGGCCATGCTGCGTACGTCGTACTCGACGATGTTCAACGAGGCGCGGGACTTCTCCTGCGTGGTCTTCGACGCCCAGGGCGAGATGATCGCGCAGGGCGACTTCTGCCCGGCGCACATTGGCGCCATCGTGCATACCGTCGAGTGGGCCATCAAAGAGGTCGGTCCGGAGAACATGCATCCGGGCGACGTGATCCTGCACAACGATCCCTACCGCGGCGGCTGCCACCTGCCCGAATTCATGACGCTGAAGCCCTGCTTCTTCGAGGGCGAGGTGGTGGCGTACGCGGCGAACATCGCCCACATGACCGACATCGGCGGCATGGTGCCGGCGGCCTTTGGCGATACGCGCAACATCTTTCAAGAAGGCCTGCGGCTGCCGCCGATCAAGATCTACCAGAACGACGAGCCGGTGGAGGACATCTTCGCGATCATCACGTCCAACGTGCGCACGCCGAAGGTGTCGCGCGGCGACCTGATGGCAATGGTGGGCTCGACCTACCTGGCCGAGCGCCGCATCGTGGGCCTGGTCGAGCGGCTTGGCGTCGAGCGATTTCGTCAGCTTTCAGGCCAGATCAAGGACGTGTCCGAAGTGCTGATGCGGCAGGCCCTCGACCGTCTGCCGGACGGCGCCTACACCGCCGAGGGCTTTCTGGAGGACGATGGCGTGATTCCCGACCGTCCCTGGAAGATCCGGGCCACGGTCGTGATCCGCGGCGATGAGGTGATCGTCGATTACACCGGCTCGGACCCGCAGGCGGCCGGGGCGATCAACCAGTCGTTCGGCACAACGGCATCGGCGACCTATGCCGGCATTTTTCACATGATCGACAACACCATTCCCTGGAATCACGGCGCCTACCGGCCCATCGCCATCGTGGCGCCGCCGGGGTCGATCGTGAATGTGAACTACCCTGGCTCGTGCGTGGGCGGGAATTCCGACACATATCCGACGACTGTCGATATCCTGCTGGCCGCTTTCGCGCAGGCCAGCGATCGCAGCTCGGCGGCGGACGGCGGCACCTGCGGCTTGCTGGGGTTCTACGGGACGAATATCGACACTGGCGAGCCGTTCGTCATCCTGCATCACGAGGGCATGGGCTGGGGTGGCCGGCGCGACGCCGACGGCAACGACGCGCAGATTGTGAAGAACGGCAACTGTCTCAACGCGCCGTGCGAGGTGTGGGAGACGCGCTACCCGGTTCGGCTGGACGAGTACTCGATTGCCGAGGGCGGCGCGGGCGCGGGGGCCTATCGCGGCGGGCATGGCGTGCAGCGCATCTGGACCTGCCTGTCGCCGATCACCGTGAGCGCCCACCTCAACCGCACGTCCAACCGTGCGTGGGGGCTGTACGGCGGGACGGAGGGCGGCACGACGGCGCTGCTGTTCCGTCGCGCCGGAGAGACCGAGTGGCGGACGGCCCGGGAACTGTTCGACACGATCTCCGATGGGAAATTCTCGAACGTCATGCTCGAAATCGGCGATCAGATCCTGTTGCGCACGCCCGGCGGCGGAGGCTACGGCGATCCGAGCGAGCGCGACCCGGCGCTGGTGCTCGAAGACGTGCGGGATCTGCTGCTCGAACCCGAGGACGCACGCGAGTTGTACGGTGTGGCCGTCAACGTGGCGGCTGGCCGCGCCGAGCTCGACGAATCGGACCAGCGCCGCACCGCCAATGGAGCCGCCGAATGAGCCAGGCGCCTGAATTCGACGATGCCATGCGCAAGCGCTTTCAGGCGCTGCACTCCGCCCTGATCGCCGACAGCCTGGACCGCATGGGCGTGGCGGTGCAGGCCATGCGCCACGACGTGCGTCCGATGTACCCAGGCGCTCGTATCGTGGGCCGAGCGCTGCCGCTCTTGCAGACCGCCGTCTACCGGCCGCCGGACGAGCCCTACGAGGTGCTATTCGAGGCCTTTCGCGCCATGCGCCCCAACGACGTCCTGGTCATCACGACAACGGGCCATTACAGCTCGGGCGTGTGGGGCGGGCTGCTGAGCACGTCGGCCCAGACGCGTGGCGCGGTGGGCTGCGTGATCGACGGTTTGACGCGCGACGTGCATGAGATCGAGGAGATTGACTTTCCGGTTTTCGCGGTTGGCCAGAGCTCGGTCGACTCGGAGGGCCGCTGCGAGGGAATCGAGTGGGGCCAGCCCATCGACTGCGCTGGGGCGCGGGTGGCGTACGGCGACGTGATCGTCGGGGACGACATGGGGGTCGTGGTCGTTCCGGGTGAGGCCGCGGAGGAAGTGCTGGACCGCGCCGAGGCCAAGGGCCGGGGCGAGTCGAACGTGCGCGAGATCCTGGCCACCGGCCGCGACGTGGGCGAGGTGTTCAAGGAATACGGCATTCTGTAGGCACGCGACGTTGGTCCGCGCTCAGGCGTGGTGACCGCCCCGTGATTGGATGGCGCCAATGACCGAGCCCCGCTTCCGGGTCGTGATCACCGACTGCGATTTCGAGATGCCGCCGGTGATCGAGCAGGCCGAGCTTGATCCCATCGGCGCCGAGCTTGTCGTGGAGCAGTGCTTCACGGAAGACGCGCTGATCGAGAAGGTGGCCGACGCCGACGGGCTGCTCGAGCAATACGCGCCGATCACGGCTCGGGTCGTGGATGCCCTGGAGCGCTGCAAGGTGATCGTGCGCTACGGCACCGGCATGGACCCGATCGACGTGGCGGCGGCGACGGCGAAGGGCATCGTGGTCTGCAACGTGCGCGACTATCAGATTGGCGAGGTCGCGGATCACACCATGGCGTTGCTGCTGGCCCTGGCTCGCCACATCGTGGTCTACAACGATGCCGTGCGCGCCGGCGTGTGGGACGCGACGCGCACGGCGGAGCGCATGGAGCGCGTCGAAGGCCAGACGCTTGGGCTGATCGGTCTCGGGCAGACGGCGCAGGCGGTGGCGGCGCGCGCGCGGGCCTTTGGATTACGGGCCATTGGGCACTCGCCGCGCGCGCCGGATTCGGCGTTCGAGGCGGCCCAGGTCGAACGCGTGCCGCTGGACGATCTGCTGCGGCAGTCCGACTTTGTGTCGGTGCATACGCCGTTGCGGGCGCAGACGCACCACCTGATCGGCGAGGCCGAGATCGAATTGATGAAGCCGAGCGTGTTCTTGATCAACACGGCTCGAGGCGCGGTTGTCGACAACGCGGCGCTGGCGCGGGCTTTGAAGGATGGACGGATTGCCGGCGCGGGGCTCGACGTGATGGAAGAGGAGCCGCTGCCGATGGATTCGCCCTTGCGCGAGGCGCCGAACCTCATCGTGACACCGCACAGCGGCTTCTACTCGCGGACGTCGATTCGCATCCTGCGCCGCGAGGCCGCGGCGGAGGTCGCGCGGGTGCTGCGCGGCGATCCGCCGAAGTCGCTGTTCGAGCCGGAGTAGCGCGGACCCAGGCCGGTCGCCGGACGTTCGGCGCTAGTTGCTGTCGAAGGCCGTCCAGTTGACGTCTACCCAGCGGCGCTCACGGAAGCTCTGCACGGCGGCGTCGTGCACGATCTGGATGCCGTAGCCGTCCTGGAACGTCGGGAAGGTCGGTGCGTTGGGCTGACCGCCCTCGGCGACGGCGCGGTAGACCTCGCGGAACAACAGCCGGAAGGTGTCGCCAAAGCCCTCCCGATAGGCGCCGGGATTGTCCATGAAGAAGCTGCCTTCTTCCGTCGCGTGCCGCGGGTCCGGCAAGACGATCTCATTGGGCTCGGTGCGGTGTCCGAGCCATAGCTCGTTGGGCCGCTCGGAATCCCAGCTCACGCCCATGGCCGTGGCGTCGATCTCGACGCGAATGCGGTAGGGATGCCCGACGGCCACATGCGAGAGCGAAAGCACGCCGCGGGCGCCGTTTTCCCAGTGCACCAGCAGGTTCGAGACATCCTCGCCGGGCGCGTGGTAGTCATCCATCCCGCCGTCTGGCCGCGGGCGCTTGCGCACGTCGTGCGCCGTGAGGAAGTCCGCGCAAACCTCGACCACGCGGCTGCCGATGACGAAGCTGGTGAGATCGAGCAGGTGGCTGCCGGTGGTCGAGGTGACGATGGTGGGCCCGCCCATTTCGGGGAGCAGGCGCCAGTCCCAATCGGTTTCGAGCCAAAAGGTGTCGTCCGCCACGGAGGCGCGGACGAGCATGACGCGGTCGAGCGCGCCCAGGCGACGGCGGGCGGCCAACTCCTGCACCAGGGTGTAGAAGCGGTTGTTGAAGCAGATGGCGTGCACGCGGCCTGAGTCCGCGGCGCGGCGATAGAGCTCGCCGGCTGAGCCGGCGTCGGTGGTGAGGGGCTTCTCGCAAACCACGTGCGCGCCCGCGTCGAAGGCCATGCCGGCGTGGTCGAGGTGGTAGGTATCGGGCGTGCAGACGTGCACCACGTCGGGGTGGGTCGCGCGCAGGGCGGTGGCCACGTCCGGATCTCCACGTGGGACGCCGAAGTCGGCCGCGGCGGCGATGCTGCGCGCCTCGCTGCTCGCCACCACGCTCACGATGTCGACGTTGTTGCGGCGCAGGGCGTCGATATGCACGCGCCCGATCACGCCCGTGCCCAGCACGATGGCTCGCGGTCTCTCCACGGTTTGACCTCTATTCCGGTGCGGCGGCGCCCACCCAGGCGGGATGCTGGCTATGGTAGGCAATGGACGCGTGCGACGGGCGCATTTGGGTCATACTTGGGGCCGCGCGCGTCGCGGGCGCGCGACTGTTGGCGATCAAGGGAGCGATGCAATGAGACTCGGACTTTCGCAGGCGGCCTACCGCTGGGTGTCCTACCCAGGGCTGCGCATCGATCAGCCCGAGTATGGCTTTCGCGGCTTGGAATATCCCTATGGCACCACCACCGAGCCGCCCGCTGAAGTGGACGGTGCGCTGGAGTGGTGGATCGAGCGCTGCGAAGAATGGGGGTTTGACAATCTCTATACCGCGGCGTCGCTCTTGGATGGCAAAGAGGCGGCCGCTGCCGCCGGTCGACTTCTGGCCGAGCACGGCATCGAGTGGGTCGGCTCGGTGAACGGCGCCTGGGCCGTCAACCGCGACGAGTGGCCGGCGGTGCACGAGCGTGCGGCCATGCATTTGGAGTGGATGCAGGCCGGGGGCGTGCGCACTAGCGCCATGGTGAACGCGGACCCGCCGGGGCCTCCGGGCCAGCCCATGCCCAACGGCGGTCTGCGGTTCGGGCACTTCAGCACCGAGACGCCGATTGGCGTGCAGATCGACCGCATGATCGACAACTTGTCCAAGTTGGTGGTTGACGCGGAGAAGTGCGGCATCGTCCTCGCTTTCGAAAACCACATGGACTACCGCATCAGCGAGATCGTGCAGGTCGTGGAGGGCGTGGCGTCGCCCTGGCTGCGGATCAACTACGACTTCGCGAACAGCTATTCGGTGGTGGAAGACCAGGTCGACGCCGCCCACATGGCCGCACCCTATACGGTGATGACGCATCTCAAGGACATGCGCGTGCAGTCCATCACGACGACCGGCGAGCCCAAGTTCTTTCACGCGCCCGTCGGTTACGGCAGCGTGGAGGTTCTCGAGATCATGGAGATCTTGCAGCAAAACGCGCCGGACCCCGACTACTTGCCGCACTGCATCGAGACCTGCTGCCTGCCGCAGTACGACCCGCAGCTGTGGATGAAGCTGACCGTCGAGTGGCTGGAGGAGAACTGCGCGCCGTACTTCCCCAAGCGGTTTTCCAGCGCGTGAGGCGGGCGTTCGGTAGCCGAGCGATCGGCGCCCTGCGATGAGCCGACGGTTTCGCGTGGTATCCGCCGGCGCGGGCCTGCCTCACCGGGACCGTGAGGCCGAGGCGATTGCCGACATCGCCGACATCGTGTTTTTGGGCGCTCCGCCGCACGACGAGCTGTTCGACGCCGTGGCCGAGGCCGACGCGATGATGACCGAGCTGACGCCGGTCGACGGCGATCTGCTCGACCACGCGCCGAAACTGCGGGGCGTGGTGGTCTACGGCGTCGGCACGGAGAAGGTCGATCT